>CAYZHR010000011.1:0-10885 GCA_964477885.1 uncultured Candidatus Saccharibacteria bacterium | reverse complement strand
ACAATTGGTATTTCAAACTTCTCCGACAAATTTTGGGCATAGTTTATTCCCTGCCACAAGCAAGGTTCCAAACCCGGACCACTAGTCACGCCAATTAAATCTATATCAAAAACATCTTTGGCTGCCTTCCTAAAAACAAGGGACAGGTTTTTCTGGTGTTCTCTTTTGGCCAAAAAAGGATAAACCCCGCCATATTTTTGATGGAGTTTTACTTGAGAAGAAACGACATTGCTTAAAATTTTCACTTGCCGATTATTAACTTCCAACAGAGCGGCACAAGTGTCGTCGCATGAAGTATCAATGCCTAATATCTTAAAATTTTTGGTGGCCATAAGGTTAAATCTATAACAGTGGAAGGTTTTGACCTGGGAAGACCGCCGGCATCAATCACCAAGTCTGGCTGGTTTTTCTGGTTTTTAAATTGTTTTAGAACTTCTTTGATTTCTGTCGAGGCTGGTTTACCAGAGATATTGGCTGAAGTACCGGTTAAAGGACGATTAAGTTGCTCGGCCAGGCCGAGCAACCATTTGTGGTTTGGTATTCTTAGGCCAATGGTACCCTGACTATTTTTTCTCTTCAAGACAGCTGTAACCGCCCCCGGCCAAACTTCCTTCAAAAAAGCGGCTTGAGTTCTATTTATTTCGGCCAATCTTTTTGCCATTTTGATGTCTTTGACAAATACCGGAATTGGTTTTTGAGGCGAGCGTCTTTTCAGCAAAATAATCCTTTTGACGGCTTTCTGATTGGTGGCATCGCAAATTAATCCGTAAACCGTGTCGGTCGGACAAATCACAATTTGGCCGCGCCTGATAGAACGCGCCGTCTTTTGGACCATCTCGTTCAAATTCTCTGAAGATAATTTTAATACTTCCATTGACTAAAGATAAGGGTAAAATATCAAAATTCCTATTGCCGCCGCTCCAATGCAAGCTAAAAGTACTATACCGGCCATCATATTTTTAATGATTTTTACTTTGCCGTTGAAATCGGGGCAGACGAAATCCAAAACTTTTTCAACGACCGAATTGACCAACTCCAAAACCAAAATTAAAACAATCATGGTGAATAATAGAACTTTCTGCATCAAGGGCAAATGGAAATAAAACATGGCAATAATAACCGAAATCGCAATTAAGAACATGACCCTGAAAGCATGTTCTTCTTTAAGTATCGTCACAATCCCCGCGAAAGCGAACTTGAAGCTTTTGAGTAATTTCATATTTTTTAATTCTACAATGATTGATTTTAAATGTAAAAACCCCATCCTATTACATGGTTTCATTTGGATGGGGTTAATAATTCGGCGATGCTAACCGCATTAATGGCATTTTTTCGGAAAAACTTCACCGCTTCCGTGTCGTTATCAATAATTAATTTCGCCCCGTTTTTTCTAATAACATCTAATTTCCTCTCGTTTGTTTCTCGGCCGTTGCCGACGCAGAATAATTCAGTGAACGGTACGCGGTAGAATATCAGTAAAATCTTTGTCAATTTAGCCGTCTGAATTGGCCTACCAGTGACAATTAGAACTTTTCCTTCCTGTTCTATGATATTCCGCAAATATCTAATCACTGCCTTATTGGGCTGAGCTATTGAAATAATCGGAAGATAAAAGAGGAAGAAATACCACGGGAATTTTATCTTTGGGTTATACAGCGCAAAAGGGGTGACTGTCCCGTCTAAATCTACTGCCACGCTTTCAATCGCCATTTCGCAGTTATACCTCCTTTCAAATTTTCAAGGTGCCCCATGACGTTTTATTCTCGCTTTTTCACGATATTTTTAAATTGGGTGTAAAGTGTCGTTTCGTCCTCGATATTTTCAAAGACTAAAGTGCCTGGACCAATTAAACAATTGGAGCCAACCAAAACGCCGGGCATAGTGCCTGATTTGATGCCAAAACAAGAATTATGGCCAACGACCATGCCAAAATAAGTAAGACTTGTATCTATTTTTTTGCCTTTGACGAGCGATTTAATACTGCCTCGGTCAATACGGCGGTTGGCGGTAATAAAACCTGCCCCAAACCGGCAATTTTCTCCGATAACGGAGTCGCCGAAATAACCGGAATGAAAATGAGTTCCCTTTTGAATAAGGCAATTCTTGATTTCAGTGAAAGCGCCGGTGACAATATCTTTCTCCAGATTGACCGGACCTCTTAAAACGTTATTGGCACCAATTTTACAGTTGTCGCCGATAAAACAAGGCCCGGAAATTACGGTGCCAGCGCCGATATTAACGTTCTCGCCAATATGAACATTGCCGTCGATAACAACGTTTTTGCCGAGGGAAGCGGTCGGAGCGATAGATTGGCTGAATTCTTTCGATTCCAACAAAGTTTTGAAAATCGCTAAAAACTCCCAACAATATTTCAGGGGAGGCGGCTCTTTCTCCAATGCAACAAAGCCGGTTTTCTTTTCTTTAATGTAAAGGTTTAAAGCGTCGACGAAATCGGTCGGGTGATGTTTTACTTTTTGGTAATATTCGAAAAAATCAGAACTTAAAAAATAGGTGCCAACAACTTTCATACTTGAGGGTTCCTGGCCTGATTTTGGTTTTTCAACTATCTCAACCACTCTTTCGCCCTCAAGTTTAAGGATGCCGTAATCCCAGGGAGTAGCGGTTTTTGTCCCAATCAAAACGGCTTCATATCCTTCTTGCCGTTTGGCCAAAATTTTTTCTACCATGTCTTCGGACTGAATCTTATACGGCCAGAAAACGAAAAACGGCTCCTGAATCAAGTCGCTGGCCCGAGAAATCGCGTCCCCGGTTCCCAGCGGTTTCTCCTGAACGACAAATGAAAGCCTGACTCCAAGTTCAGCGGACAACGGACCAAGCTCTCCATTAAGTTTGGAATCAGGTTTGGCAATAATAATAATGTCTTTAATTCCTTTTTTGGCTAATCCTTTTATCGTCCAATAAACCAAGGGTTTGCCCATAATCTTAACCTGGGATTTGTGGCCTTGGTTGATGGGCCAGCAACGAGAGGATTCGCCGGCCGCTAAAATCACTGCTTGCATAAGTTGATAATTATTTTAGCCAGTTTTTGCGGGTCGTGAATGACCAGTCCTGAGGCAGGCAAAAGGTCTTCGCCCAAGAATTTGTCTTTTGGCAAATTTTCGTCAAATTTCACGTAATCTACCAAAAGAGGATTCTCTTTTTTAGTCTCTTTGATTTTTTCTCTTAAAGGGACGGCGTTATTGTAAATTACATAATCCAACTCCCCTCCTAAATATTTTTCTATTTCATTGACCGAATCTAAAACCGAGAAATCATCCGTCTCGCCGTGTTTGGTCATTAAATTGGCGACGTAAACTTTTTTGGCCTTGCTTTTTCTTAAGGTTTCGGGAATTTCCTGAATCAACAAAATCTGGGCTAAAGAAGAGTACAAATCGCCCGGACCGATGACAATCAAGTCGGCTTGCTTGATCGCTTCGAGAGTTTTGGAATAGGCCTTGGCCTGAGGTTTTAAAAATACTTCTTTAATCTTTCCCTTGTGCTTTGAAATATCAATGTTGGTTTCGCCCTCCACGGTTTGGCTGTTATTCAAAACGGCGTAAAGTTGGGCATCGTCAAGCGTAGCGGGCAAAATTTGGTGGCGAGAAGGAACCTTTAAGCGTTCAACAAACTTGTTAATAGCTTTTTCCGGACTGCCGGTGGCTACAGCCATGGCCGTGCAGAAAGCGTTAGCCATAACATGTCCGTCCCAATCACGATAAGAAAAATAATCTTTTGTTTCTTTTGGAGCTTCCGACAAAGCAAGCACTGCCCTTCTGATGTCGCCGAAAGATATCGGAGTCTGGAAGCCCTGCCGCAGACGGCCGGTTGAACCGCCCGTATCAAAAACAGCCGAGATCGCTGTTATTTTGACCGGATATTCTTTAAGGCCGGCTAACACTGCTTTGGGCATGGCATTGCCTCCGCCCAAACAAACGATTTTCTTAAGTCTTGGCATATTTTTTGGCTAAAGCAAATGTTTTTAGGTTGATGTCCAGATGCTGTTTGGGAATAACTTCTTTGACCGCCTTCAGAATTGAATCGGGCGACAAAGGAAGTAATTTTTTTGCAGCAGCCAAGCTGACCAGATAAACCCCGGCAGTAACTCCCGTGCCCAGTTCCTTTTGGCAGATTTCCGAAGCTCCGACCACGGTTAAGTTTTTGCTAACTTTCTTCAAAGCTGCCGAAACCTGTTCTTCGATAAGTGTTTTTTGCAACAGGATAGGAATAATATGTTTATTAATCAAAAACTTAGTTTTAGAATTGGCAAAATAAGCAGTTTTCAGGCTTTCCTGCATTTCCAAAGCAACAATCAAATCTGCTTTGCCTTGAGCCACTAAAGGAGAATAAATATTTTTGCCAAATCTAATATGGACTTCGACCGAACCGCCCCGTTGAGAGAGCCCGTGAAGTTCGGAGGTCTTAACGTCGAAACCCGAAGCTAAAGCGGCCTCAGCTATAATTTGCAGAAGCGTAATCAGCCCCTGGCCGCCGGTGCCGACGATGACGATATTGAATTGGTCTATTTGACGAATATGCATGGATGACGAGCGATAATTACTGCAACTTCCGGCTTTTGGACGAATTCTTTGACGGTTTCAATGAATTCCGCTTGGTTGACCGGGTCAATCACTTTTAAATATTTAACTCCGCAGGCTTTGATAATGTCTTCCATTTTCACGCCGCAAACGCCGGGATGGGGCTGATGGCCGGTCATGGCAGTCGTTTGATTGTCCATGACAATAATCAAAGGGTTGGATTTATTGAAAATGGTATTGATTAAAGCTGGTATGCCGGCGTGGAAGAAAGTGCTGTCGCCAATGAAGGTAATCAGTTTTTGCCCCGTTGCTTTCTTGATGCCGTGGGCAATGCCGATGGAAGAACCCATGCAACTCAAGTAATCCTGCAGGAAATGAGGCGCTCCTCCGGCCAACATATAACAGCCGATGTCTCCGCCGAAAATCACCTCTTTCTCGTTGACCGCTTTTTTGACTCCGCCAAAAATCAGCCAATAAGGACAACCGGGGCAAAGCTGGGGTCTTCTCTTGGGAATTTTCAATTTTAAATTTACAATTTTCAATGAATTTTCAATTTTCAATTTACAATTGGTGAATTCGGCAATAGCGGCAGTAACGATTTCGGGTTTAAGTTCGCCAGTTTCAGGGAGTAATGCCTTACCAATAACTTGTAATCCACAATTCGTTTTTTTAGCAATAATTGAAACCTCTTTCTCTAAATAAGGCTCCAATTCTTCAACCACTAGAACTTTTTTGAGCTTTTTAATGAAAGTTTTGATTTTTTTCTCCGGCAAAGGATAGAAGAAATTCAGTTTCAAAACCGGTAAATCCAGTTTCAATTCCTGCAAAGCCTCCATCACGTACAAATAAGAAACGCCGGAAGTGATAATCCCCGCGCCTGAGGTTCGACCTCGACCAGTCTCCTTGTGGCCTTCGGGCAACTCTTCGGCAAAATTTCTGACTTGCTCAATTTTGGCCAAAAGCTCTTTTTTCATCTCCAGCACCCGAGGAGGCATAGTAACGAACCTCTTAGGATCTTTTACAAACTTTCCATTAGCGAGAACGTTTCTCGCTAATTTACCAAGTTCAACCGGCATTTTCTGGTGGGAAACCCTGGTTGTGGTTCTGACCATTACCGGTATTTTAAACCTTTCTGAAATCTGAAATGCTAATTTGGTAAAATCTTTGCATTCCTGGGGGTCAGACGGCTCCAAAACAGGAATATGAGCCAAATAGGCAAAAGCTCTTGAATTCTCTTCCGACTGGGCTGAACTGTGGCAGGAAGGGTCGTCGGCCACCATAATGACGGTCGGCCCTTTTGTGCCGGTATAGACAAAAGGCAAAAAGGCGTCAGCGGCAACATTCAGGCCGAAGTTCTTCATGGCCACCAGCGTTTTCAATCCTGAAAAAGAAGCTCCCACGCCAGCTTCCATAGCCACTTTTTCGTTGGTTGAAAATTCAAAATAGCCCTTGAATTTTTTATTCCGGAAAAGTTGAAAAAAAGTATTGCCGATTTCCGAAGCCGGAGTACCGGGGTAGGTGGAAACAAACTGTACTCCACTTTCCAAAGCTCCTCTGACAATAGCTTCATTGCCAAGTAAAATCTTTTTCATATTATTCTACTGTAACACTTTTTGCTAAGTTGCGGGGCTTATCAACATCGCACCCTCGCAAAACTCCCATATGATAAGCGAATAACTGCAGGGGTATGACGCTTAGAATGGGAGTCAGCATCTCCAGGGTTTTAGGAATATAAATAACATCGTCAACCAATTTCCTAATCTCCTCGTTCCCCTGAGTGGCTAAAGCGATAATCGGACCTTTTCTGGCTTTAATCTCTTCGAGATTGGCTATCACCTTTTCATAAACCGAATCGGAAGGACAAATAACGAAAGTCGGGAAGTTCTCGTCAATCAAAGCAATCGGGCCGTGCTTCATTTCACCGGCGCCGTAACCCTCAGCATGAATATAAGAAATTTCTTTCAACTTCAAAGCCCCTTCCAAGGCAATGGGGTAGTTGTATTTCCGGCCAAGATAAAAAAAGTTTGAATAAGTCTGATATTTTTCAGCCAAACTTTTAATCGCATCATCCAGTTTCAAAACTTCTTTGATCAGTTCGGGCAGTCTTTGAAGTTCTCGGGCGATTCTTTGACCCATCACCATGGAAAGCTGGCGCTGTCTGCCCAAAAACAAAGTCAAAAGGGCTAAAATGGCGAGTTGCGAAGTAAAAGCTTTGGTTGAAGCCACCCCGATCTCGGGGCCGGCGTGGTTATAAATACCAACTTCCGTTTCCCTGGCCAAAGAAGAGGCAACCGTGTTTATTATTCCGAGCGTCAGCATGCCTTTTTCTTTGACCTCTCTCAAAGCAGACAGAGTGTCAGCGGTTTCGCCCGATTGAGAAATAAACAGAGTGGCTGTTTTTTTATCCAAAACCGGCTTGCGGTAGCGAAATTCAGAAGCCAAATCAACTTCCGTCGGAAAACCGGCGTACTCTTCCATCATATATTCCCCAACCATCCCAGCATGATAGGCGGTGCCGCAAGCAACAATGTTCAGCCTCTCAATTTCTCTCAATTTCTCTTTGATTGGCTCTAGCCCCCCCAACTTAGCCAAGCCCTCTTCCATCAGCAACCTTCCCTTCAAAGCATTGCTGATGCTTTCGGGCTGTTCCATGATTTCCTTGAGCATAAAATGAGGGTAGCCTTTTTTCTGGACCTCTTCCGTTTCAACCTCCAAAGTTTCCGGCTGTTTCTCCTTCAGAACAAAAATGTCCTGCGGGCTGATGATGGCAATTTCATTGTCATCAAGATTGATAACTTTTTTGGCGTAGGGACTGATGGCGTTGGCGTCGGACGCCACGATGTACTCGTCGCCGTTGGTCCCGATCAAAAGAGGACTGGACAGGCGGGCGACCACCATTTTCTGGGGATCGTCCCGAGCGATAACGGCAATCCCGTAGGTTCCTTTGATTTGTTTTAAGGCTTTCCTGACGGCTGTTTCCAAATTGCCGTCGAAATGTTTTTCAATTAAGTGGGCGATGACTTCGGTATCGGTCTCGGAATAAAATCGGTGGCCTTCTTTTAAAAGGATTTCTTTCAATTCCGAATAGTTTTCGATAATACCGTTGTGAACCAGAAAAATGTTTCCTTTGCAGTCGCAGTGAGGATGAGCGTTGGCTTCGGACACTCCGCCAGTCGTCGCCCAACGAACATGCCCCAAGCCAATAGCGCTTGTAAGCTGAACATTCTCTAATTTGTTCTCCAGGTTCTCCAACTTACCGACCGCTTTGATGCAAACCGGCTTACCGTTTTCCAAAACAACAAGACCAGAGGAGTCGTATCCTCGGTAGCTTTCCCTTCTCAAGCCGTCGAGCAAAATAGGCATGGCGTTTTTTTTACCAATGTAACCAACAATTCCACACATAGCTTAAACGACGATATTGATTAATTTGCCTTTGACGAATATAACCTTTTTTACTTCTTTGCCTAATATATGTTTTTTAACTTTTTCCCGGTTCAATGTCAATTCGCGAGCTTCCTTCTCCGAGATACCGCAAGCAACCTCTATTTTGTCCCTAACCTTGCCGTTAATCTGAACAATTAAGGTAATTTTTTCTTCTTTAATCAGTTTCGGGTCGTATTTCGGCCATTGCTGGTTATGAGCACTATTTTTATTGCCCAGGCGAAGAGATAAATCTCTTCTTGATCCTTCGCTTCGCTCGGCTAATTGATGCCATAATTCTTCACTAATATAAGGTGCAAAAGGTGCCAGCATAGTAATTAGCGTCTGGTAACGGCTGGCTGGCAATTTTTCTTCCCCTGCCATTTCATTAGTCAAAATCATCAAAGCAGAAATTGCGGTATTGTATTGAAGATTCTCTAAATCTTCAGTAACTTTTTTTATGGTCTTATTGACCGAAATATCAAGTTTTTTGCTCTGAATACCATTTTCAACTTTTTTCTGCAACCGCCAAACTTTTTCTAAAAATCTGGCAATGCCAATAACTCCTCTGTCTTGCCAATCCCCGCCTTGTTCAAACGGCCCTATAAACATTAAATACATTCTTAAAGTATCGGCTCCGTATTTTTTATAATAATCGTCGGGGTTTACCACGTTGCCTTTGGATTTGGACATTTTAGCCCCGCCTTTTGTCAAAAGACCGTGGGCTCGGAATTTTCTAAATGGTTCTTCAAAATTAATCAATCCTAAATCTTTTAAAACCATGGTTATGAATCTAGTGTACATTAAATGCAAAACGGCGTGTTCTTGTCCACCAATATACATATCGACCGGTAACCATCGCCGTGTAATCTGCTGATTCCACGGAATTTCCAATTTACAATTTTCAATTTCCAATACGGAATTTTTTTCTCCAACGCTTGGATAGCGGAGGTAATACCAGGAAGAATCTAAAAATGTGTCGGAAACATCAGTTTCTCTTTTGGCCGGGCCATTACATTTGGGACACTTAGTCTTAACAAAATTTTCCACAGAAGCTAAGGGTGATTCGCCAGTACCAGTCGGTCTGAAATTTTTGACATAAGGAAGTAAAACCGGCAAATCTTTCTCTGGCACGGGTACTATCCCACATTTTTGACAATAAATAATGGGAATTGGCGGCCCCCAATAACGTTGGCGAGAAATAAGCCAATCTCTTAAGTGATAATTTATAGTTTTTTTGCCCTTAACAAACTTAGTGATTTCCCATTTAGCTTTTTTAGATTCTATCTCATTGAATTTTCCAGAATTTATCAAAATTCCTTCGCCGATATACGCCTCAGAAAGAGCGCGAGTCTGGCCATCAACGCTAATTACCTCAATAATAGGCAAATCATATTTTTTCGCGAAGTCGAAATCTCGCTGGTCATGGGCGGGAACCGCCATGATCGCACCGTAACCATAAGACACCAAAACATAATCGGCGATCCAAATTGGGATCTTTGAATTATTGACAGGATTTATCGCATAACTCCCAGTAAAAACGCCAGTTTTCTCTTTTGCCAACTCTGTTCTTTCTAAATCACTTTTTTTTCTCGCTTCTTCTCTGTATTTTTCGACATTTACTTTGTTTTCTTCCTTTGTAATCTTTTCAGCCAGAGGATGTTCGGGAGACAAAACCATAAAAGTTGCCCCAAATAAAGTATCCGGCCTGGTAGTAAATACTTTTATTTCTTCATTAAAACCATCTATCCCGAAATCAATATCGGCACCTTCTGACTTCCCGATCCAATTCTTTTGAGATAACTTAGTTCTTTCCGACCAGTCAATCCAATCTAAATTCTTCAAAAGCTTTTCAGCATACTTGGTAATTTTGAAAAACCATTGTTCGGTTTGTTTTTGAATAACTTCTGAATCGCATCTTTCGCATCTGCCTGAAATCACCTGTTCATCAGCTAAAACTGTTTTACAAGAAGGACACCAATCAACCGGCGCTTTTTTCCGATAAGCCAAGTCGGCCTTGTAAAGCTGCAGGAACAGCCACTGGGTCCATCGATAGTAATCGGGCTTGGTCGTATCCACTTCATACCGCCAATCAAAAAGACAGCCCAAGCTTTTCAATTGCTCGCGGAAATTATCAGTATTTTTTTTAATTAAAACTTTAGGGTGAATTCCTTTTTTAATGGCGAAGTTTTCCGAATGGATGCCGAAAGCGTCAAAACCGATTGGCTCAAAAACATCGTACCCTTGCATTCTTCTGAAACGGCCATGAATATCAGAGCCAGTGAAGGCATAGACATTTCCCACATGCAGTCCTTCAGCCGAAGGATAAGGAAACATCATCAGATTATAATAAGGTTTTTTGGCCTTCTTCAAATCAACCTGAAAAACCTTATTTTTCTCCCAATAAGTTCGCCACTTTTTCTCAATCTCTTGAGGATTGTAGTCCATAAAACTATCTTTAATTTTAGCCCTTTTTTTCAATTTTGTAAATTAAAAAGAGGAAACTTCTGTCTCCTCTTCGTTTTTTATATTCCAAACCTGGCAAAAATCTGGTCGATATTTTTTAGGTGGTTCTCTGGACGCAAACAAGATTTAATTTCAACAACAGACAATAATTGTTTGACTTCCGGATCATTTTTCAGAGCGTTTTTAAAGTCTTTACGTTCGTCCCAGGCTTGTTGAGCGATTCGTTGAACTAAGCTTCTGGCTTTATCTCTGGACATTCCTTTATTGGCCAGGGCCAGCATCACGTCTTCTGAAAAAATCACGCCCTTTGTTAAGACAAGATTCTTCAGCATCCTATCTGTATATATTTTCAGTCCTTCCATGACGCCGGTGAATATACGAAGGTTATAGTGTAAAAACAGACAGGTAAGGGAAAATATCACTCTCTCGGCAGCTGATTCATCCAGGCTTTTTTCTCCCCATTG
>CAYZHR010000010.1:0-10989 GCA_964477885.1 uncultured Candidatus Saccharibacteria bacterium | reverse complement strand
TCCAAGCCGTGAATCAACTTACTCAGGAAAAGCATCAAATCCAGGAAACCCTAGAAAAATTAAAATTTGCTTACCAAGCAAAGGAATTTAAAGAAGAGGAGGAAAGAACACGTAACCTCGGCCATTATTTTTTCATTGGCAGAGATTCAGAAAAACTGGGGCGACTACTGGAAGCAATGGAAAACAAGGATGATAAAGAAATTGGTTTAGCCCTCGGTTATCCTGAAAGCGCCTGCGAAGCTTTTGTTAATAAAGCTACCATAGATTATTCAGAGCTGCCAAAAGAAGAAAGAAAGAAGATATTTAAAGAAGGGACCCTGAAATTTATTGACTTTCGTCTTTCTCGAGACCATTGGCAAGAGGAACTAGGTTTAGCAAGGAGATGGCAGCAGTTGATAAACGAAAAATCTCCCAATCTTTATGAAGAGGCTGTTACGGAAGGAACTAAGGACATTAAAAGGGTAACCGGCTTAGGAAAAAAATTTCAACACCTTTTAAATAGGGTTGAGTACTATAAAAAAGGATTTAAAAAAGAAAAACTATAACTATGTCGTTTGAACAACCCTCAAAATTTGATTTTAGGGCACCGGAACAGAAACCAGAAAAAGAACCAAAACCTTGGGAGCAAGAGCTGATTGGTGAATATGAGAAGAAGGCCAGAAAATATTTTGGTGAGCGTAAAAATATAGATTATTATACGGAGACCGATGAAGGACGGCAATGGTGGTTTTTTTCTCCACGCTCGGAAAAAGAAAAGGAGGAGAGGTTAAAAGAAACAGATAGAGTGGAAGGTTTGTCATACCCAGCTCGCGACGCATTTAAAGAAGGTATTGAACAAGGTAAAAGATTTATGGCAGAGCATTTAGATGAGATTTGTCAGGAATATAAAATTCATCTCCAACCTACCAGAAAAGAATATAATCCCCGACAAGGAGATTGGCGACCATTCTGTGTAAACAAACTTATTCAGGCCCTAGCCGAAAATCCCGCATTTAAAGAATCTATAAATATTTTTAAAGTTTCTTATCAGAAGGAAATTAAGAAAAGTAACACCGGTGAAGTAATACCCGAGATCGTAATTTACCCTC
Source organism: uncultured Candidatus Saccharibacteria bacterium (assembly GCA_964477885.1). Lineage (GTDB taxonomy): Bacteria > Patescibacteriota > Minisyncoccia > Minisyncoccales > MHMH01 > CAYZHR01. The sequence continues at coordinate 9,901 of CAYZHR010000010.1, read as the reverse complement.
GTTTGGGCAGAGAAAATTTTGGTAAGGCCCTATCTGGTATTTATCAACATTTTAAGGGCTATGAGAAATATGGCAGCGATATGATTCCGAGATATAATCAGAAAATTAATGAATTAATTTTTGTTGCCCAATCGGGGGGTGATTTAAAGGATAGTTTAAAAGACTTTGGAGTCCTAGATGAGTATTTTGATAAAACAAATAATTATGCCTTTCGGAAGGGCGAAAAACCGCCCTTAACAGTGGATGGGTCTAAAAGTTTTATGGAATTATTTGTAGCGCTTGAATGTACTTCTTCCAAAGGTTTACGGGGGACAGAAAAACTTTACGAAATTCCTGAATTAAAAAAACTCATTAATAAAGTACGAGGTGGCGAGTTATCTATTAACCACATTACAAGAACAGGTGGTCTGAGAGAAAAAGTTGAGGAATTACTAAAAACAGAAAGAATGAAGAAATAAAAGGTCGAGGAGATAGAATCATAATTAGCAATTAAAAATATGGCTCTATTTGGTAAAAATCCTTCCATGCCAATGCCTAAATCTCCCGAAAGGCCTATGGAGAAGCCGCCCCAGAAGCCGCCCGAGAAACCGGCTCCCAAATCCGGCCTCTTTGGCAACGGAGACTATCGTGAGAACTGGCAGTTGAATAAATATTTAAGAGAGGGTGCGCCGACAAGACATCCCAAAACGGGTTCATTCGTGGAACGGAGCCAGCGAGAAGGCTATGCTGCCCTATTGAAAAAATATCGAGTGGGAGAATCGGGCGGCTTTGTAAAAGACTCTTATCGCCAAGGAATCGAAAGAATGAAGACTGACTGGAGGAAAATGCCGGACGGAGAAGCGAGAAGGAAATTTCTAAAAGACATTCAGTATTTGGAGGCTCTGCCAGAAAAGAAATAAATCCGCCAATTCTATGGCTGTTCATTATCGAACCCTTGGTTTTTGCATTAAGAAAGTTGATCGGGGGGACGCTGACCAGTTGCTGACTTTTTATACCGAAAATTACGGGAAACTCGAAATTTTGGGCAAAGCCATTCGCAAAATCAAGTCAAAATTGAGAGGCGGAGCCGACCTTTTTTATCTGTCGGAGATCGAGTTTATCCAGGGCAAAAACCAGAAAACCCTAACTGACGCCATTTTGATGGAAAATTTCCTTCGCGTCAGAAAAAACCCAGAAAGGCTGGAAATCGCTGGCCGCATCGCCACAACATTGGACCGTTTAGTCGTTAAAGAAGAACAAGACGAAAAGGTTTGGCAGTTGCTGGAAGATGTTTTTAAGAAATTAAATTCTTTAAGCAAAGTAGAAGAGTTGCCCGAAGGCCACGAGGGGAAAATCAAGATTTTTTACTATTATTTTTTTTGGCACCTCGTTTCTATTCTCGGTTATCAGCCGGAAATCCAAGGTTGCGCCATCGGAGGGAAAGAGGTTGATTGCGATATTATTAAGATTTTAAAGGTAATTTTTAAAAAAGACTGGCCGATTCTGTCGAGACTGAAACTTGAGCCCGCTCACTTGAAATTATTGAAAGACGTTTCTGAATGGTATAATGAAGAAATAATAAGATGAAAAACAAATTCATTTTGATTATTATCGTTTTAGCGATCCTGGCCGGCGGCATCGGTTTTTGGTATTACCAAAAGAACATCTATTCCAAAGAAATTTTAAAACTGGAGATTTTAGGGCCGGAAGAAGCCGACTTGGTTCAGGAAATCGAATACATCGTCAAATATAAAAACAACGGCAACGTCAGGCTGGAAGAACCAAGGCTTGTTTTTGAATATCCTAAGCACTCCATTCCGGAAGAAGGCAAAACTCAAAGACAAGAAATAATCCTGGAAGACATTTACCCCGGCCAAGAGCAGACTTTCAGCTTCAAAGGAAGGCTTTTGGGCAGGGAAGGAGAGATTAAAAAAGCCCAGGCCTGGTTGAGCTATAAGCCCAAAAACCTGCAGGCGCGCTACGAATCAGAAACTTCTCATTCCCTCAAGGTAAAATCAGTCCCTCTTACTCTGGAATTTGACCTGCCTTCGAAAATCGATTCGGGCAAGGAAATCAGTTTCAAGCTGAATTATTTTTCCAACGCCAGTTACCCTTTGACCAATTTAGGCATTAAAATTAATTACCCTTCTGATTTTGAGTTTCAAAGTTCCAAACCCCAGGCTTTGGAAAAAACAGACTGGGAAATCGGCCTTTTAAATAAAGCCGAAGGGGGCCGGATCGAAATTACCGGCAACGTCAGAGGAGAGATTGGCGAACAGAAGCAATTCAAAGCGCAACTTGGCTCTTGGCAGGACGGTGAGTTCGTGCTTTTAAAAGAAGCCATCAGAGCCGTTCAAATCATTACTCCTTCTCTCTATATTTCACAGCAAATTAATGGCAATCCTCAGTTTATCGCCAGTCCCGGCGGCACCCTTCATTACGAGATTTTCTTCAAAAACATTGGCAACGATATTTTTACCAACTTGTTTTTAGTTGCCACTTTGGAAGGAAACATCTTCGATTTTCAGACGCTGAAAGCGCCTTTAGGCGATTTCGAATTGGGCGATAACTCAATTATTTTTGACTGGCGGAGGGTTTCCAAGCTTCAATTTCTGGATGTTGGGGAAGAGGGTAAAGTTGAATTTTGGGTCGGACTGAAAGACGATTGGCAAATAGTCAGCCTTGGTGACAAGAATTTGACCATAAGAAACAAAGTTTTCCTTTCGCAGGCCCAGCAGGAATTTGTCACCAAAGTCAATTCAAAATTGGAAATCGGTCAGAAGGGTTATTACGAAGACGAAATTTTCGGCAACACCGGCCCCTTTCCTCCTCAAGGTGGCCAACAGACGACTTACACTGTAACTTGGCAGGTTAAGAATTATTACAACAATGTTAAAAATATGAAGGTTAAAGCTACTTTGAGGAATAATGTCAGGTTGAGTGGCAAGATTTTCCCAGAGGGCTCGAGAGTCACCTTTGATTCGGCGTCTCGCGAAGTGGTTTGGGATTTAGGCAGTTTGGACGCCGGTAAAGGAGTTTTGGGGCCTGGCCCCAACGTTTCTTTCCAAATTGCCTTTACCCCTCTTTCTTATCAGCAGGGCAGCGTTGCTACTCTCATCGGCCCTGCCGAAATCACCGCCGAAGACGAATTTACCGAGGTGACCGTAAAAAGCGAGGGTCAGGCGATTACTACGGAAGGAGTTGTTCAGTAGTTCTATGGAAAACTTAATGTCAAAAATCGTATCATTGGCCAAAAGGCGAGGATTTGTTTTTCCGTCGTCGGAGATTTACGGCGGGTTTGGTTCGTGTTATGATTTCGGGCCTTTGGGAGTGGAAATGAAAAACAATATCAAGAAAGCTTGGTGGAACGAAATGACGAGAAGGCAGAACAATATTGTCGGATTAGATGCGGCTATTTTAATGAGTCCTCGAGTCTGGCAGGCCTCGGGACACTTGACGTCCGGATTTGCCGATGAACTGGTGGAGTGCCAAAAATGCCGTAAGAGGTTTCGCCTCGACGAGATTGAACGAGGCGAAACCTCGATCAAGTGCCCGGAATGTGGTGGCAATTTGACTAAGCCGAGAAAGTTCAATTTGATGATGAAAACTTTCATTGGTTCGGTGGAAGATGAAGCGGCTATGACCTATTTGAGGGCGGAAACCTGCCAGGGGATATATGTCAATTTTGAGAATGTGCTCAACTCAATGAGGCTGAAAATTCCTTTTGGCATTGCCCAAATCGGCAAAGCTTTTCGCAACGAGATAACTCCCGGCAACTTCATTTACCGTACTCGGGAATTTGAACAGATGGAAATGCAGTGGTTTTGCCAGCCCAAAGACGCCGATAAGTTTTTCGATTACTGGAAGAAGGCCAGGATGAAATGGTATTTAAATTTGGGCATCAAAAAGGAAAACTTAAGAGCGAAAGAGATACCGGCTGAAGAAAGAGCCCATTATGCCCGAAGGCAAATAGACATCGAATATCGTTTTCCTTTCGGCTGGCAGGAAATTGAAGGAGTGCATAATCGGGGAGATTATGATTTGTCAAATCATTCAAAACATTCTGGAAAAGATTTGAAATACGAAGGCCACACTCCTTACATTGTTGAAACTTCGGCTGGAGCTGATAGAGCCCTTTTGACTTTTTTGGTTGACGCTTACCACGAAGTGAAAGGCGGCCGGACCAAAACGACCGAAGCTGCCAAAGAAGTCGAAACCTTGTTGAAACTCCACCGCGCTTTGGCGCCGGTCAAAGTGGCCGTTCTGCCTTTAGTTAAAAATAAGCCGGAACTGGTCAAAAAAGCCAAGGAAATTTACGAATCCCTCAAACCACACTTTACGGTTCAGTACGACGAAACTGGCTCTATTGGACGCCGGTATCGCCGAATGGATGAAGTGGGAACACTTTTTTGCCTGACGGTGGATTTCGATAGTTCAAAAAAGGATGATGTTACTCTGCGCTATCGCGACACCATGAAACAAGAAAGAGTAAAAATAGATAAGTTAGTTGAGACAGTAAGCAAAAATTTAAGAGATCAATGATCATGTCACCCAAAGTTACCTGTGGCGCTATTATTAAAAAAGGCAATAAAGTTTTACTGACCAAAAGAAATGTTGCTCCCTATAAGAATTACTGGTGCATACCAGGTGGTCATATTGAGTGGGGAGAAACAGTAGAAGAAGCTGTAAAAAGAGAGGTAAGAGAAGAAACTGGTTTAAATATTAAGCCAAAGTTCTTTAAGTATTACAATGAGATCATTCCCAAGATAAAATGGCACGCCGTTACTTTCACTTTCATTGGTAAAACTACAGGTTTAATAAAAATAAATAGAAATGAGGTCAAAGAATTTAAATGGTTTACGAAAAAAGAAATTGATAAACTCAAAGTCGCTTTTAGAAATAGAGAGGAACTAAGGGACTACTTTCAATTAAGGATAAAATAGTCAGATTATAAGCGAGTAAAAACTCGAAATTACAACCATGGTCTTGATTTCGAGTTTTTATTTTATTATAATTATAGAATATGAGTCAATATAAATATTATTTCAAAAAACCACGTTCTGAAATTATTAAAGATATTTTAAACTGGTTAACTATTACTGGAGTAGTTTGTATTGCCGCTACTTCTCCTTATTTTGCCACCAATCTTATGAGAGAGTTTAAAAGAGCTAAAAAATATAAAAGAAAGAATGTTTATAATACTTTTTATCGACTTCGGAAAGAAGGATGCTTAAATATAGAAAAGAAGAATTTTCGAGTTTATCTTAGTTTAACCGAAAAGGGCAGAAAAAAGGCCGGGAGATTTCAAATTGATAGTTTAAAAATAGACAAATCCAAAAAATGGGACGGGAAATGGAGGGTAGTGATTTTTGATATTGCCCAATTTAAAAAATTACAACGCAACGCTTTTCGGGAGAAAATTAAAGAATTAGGTTTTTACTCTTTGCAAAAAAGTGTTTTAGTTTGCCCTTATGAGTGCGGAGATGAGATAGAATTATTACGCGAATTTTTTGGTTTGAGTAAAAATGAAATTCGGTTGATTATTGCAGAAAAAGTTGAGGGTGAAGAATCTTTAAGAAAAATTTTTAACTTAAACTAAAAACTTGAAATCACAACCATGGTTTTCTTATCGAGTACGTATGTTTTGTATTATTTACTAATTCAAAGTATAATGAGAAAAGATATGTTTCGTAAAACTACTCTCAAAAACGGTTTAAGGATTATCACCGCTCCCCAGCGGGGTACCGAAGCCGCGACAGTTTTAATTTTGGTGGGAACTGGCTCCAAATATGAGACCAAAAAAACCAGCGGCATTTCTCACCTGGTCGAACACTTAGTCTTCAAAGGAACCAAGAAAAAACCTACTCCCTTGGAAGTGATAGAGCCGATTGATAAAATTGGCGGAATCTGGAACGCTTTTACCGGGGAGGAATATACCGGTTATTTTGCCAAAGTGGCCGCTCCCCACGTCGAGATGGCCCTGGATTGGGTTTCCGATATTTATTTGAATCCCTTACTCCCTAAGCAAGAAATAAAAAAAGAAAAGAGGGTGATTATCGAAGAAATTAACATGGGTTACGATTTGCCGACGAGATACATTGAAATTCTTTGGAACAAATTGTTGTACGGCGATCAACCGGCCGGCTGGGATATTGCCGGGACCAAAGACACTGTCGCCCAGATGAGCCGTCAAGACATCCTTTCTTACATAAAAAGCCAATACGTAGCCTCAAACACGATTATCTGTCTGGCTGGTCGGATAAAAGAAGAGCGACTCATACTTAAAGTTAAAAAATATTTTTCCAGTATCAGAACAACCCAAACAAAAACAAAACCCATGGTCATTGAGAGGCAATCCAAACCGCAATACCTTTTGCATCCCAAAGAAACCGACCAGACTCATTTACGATTGGGGGTAAGAGGGTACAATTTTTTCCATCCCCAACGGTATGCTCAGGACTTATTAGGACTGATTTTGGGAGGCATGAAAAGCTCCAGGTTGTTTGTAGAAATCAGAGAAAAATTGGGCATGGCTTATTACGTTAGCACTGCTGTTGACGCCAGTTCCGATACCGGCAGTTTGGCCACCCAGGCAGGTATAGACAATAAAAGAGTCGGAAAAGCAATTACTGTTATTTTGAAAGAGTATCGGAAGATTTCTCAGAAGAAAGTCTCGGAAATCGAATTGAGAAAAGCTAAAGACCACATTAAGGGGAAGATGGCTTTGGTACTGGAATCGTCTGATGCTCTTGCTTCTTTTTACGGGATTCAAGAACTTCTGGAAAAGAAGATTTTAACTTCCAATGAGATTTATGATAAAATTAATAAGGTTTCAGCCAGCGACATTTCAAGGGTCGCGCGGAGCATTTTTCGGCCAGCCAATCTAAATTTAGTTTTAATCGGGCCGTTCAAAGACAAGGATAAGTTTTTGAAACTGCTTAAATTATGAACCCCGTTAGAAATCTTAGTCAGAAAAAATTTAGATTAAATTTTTTCTGCAGGGTGATAACGGGGGTATAACATAAAACAAAGGTCTGTCCGAAATTAGCCAAGTGCTATATAAAACAGACTTCTAACGGGGTGAACCAAGCCAAAATGTTAGACATTTCCTGGGGAACGATTCTTAAAATTGCCGTTGCTTTCCTCGTTTTTTATCTTCTCTATTTAATCAGAGATATTTTAGTTTGGATTGTTTTTGCTTTAATCATCTCCATTTTATTCAATCCGGCCATCAACTTCTTGCAGAGATTTTTAACAAGGGTGCTCGCCACCATCTTGGTTTACACAGTACTTTTTGGCATTTTGGGATTTTTGCTTTATTCAACCGCTCCTCTCTTTATTTCGGAAATCCAGCAATTTTCTCAGGCTTTTCCGGAATACTTTGAAAAAATTTCCCCTCCCTTAAGAGGTTTAGGAATAAAAGCTTTCGAGAATCTAGAAAACTTTACCCAAGCTTTTGAGCAAAACCTGCTTAAAGCCTCGGACAATATTTTTACGGCTGTGGGAGCTATTTTCGGAGGAATCTTTTCTACCGTCACTATTTTCTCCATCGCCCTTTTCCTTTCTTTGGAAGAGAAGGGCTTAGAAAAGATAGTAAAAGCTCTTTCGCCTAAAAAGCATGAAGCTTTTGTTTTAAATCTTTTAGCAAGGAGTCAAAAGAAGGTAAGCGGCTGGTTTGCCGCCAAAATCCTGTCTTCTCTCTTCGTTGGGTTGATGACGTTTGTTACCTGTTACGTTCTGAACATTAAATACGCCGTTTCCTTTGCTTTTCTCGCCGGCGTTTTAAACATCATCCCCATTATTGGTCCGGTCATCACCGGAGTAATTATTGGCGTGATTGTGGCCATGAGTTCTTGGCTGAAGGCTTCGTTCTTTGTCGTCGCTTTCATTATCATTCAGCAGATCGAAGGTAATATTTTAACTCCGGTTCTAACCAAGAGATTTATCGGCTTATCGCCGGTTTTGGTCTTGATTGCCGTTATAGCGGGAGGGAAACTTTGGGGGATAATGGGGGCCCTTTTAGCCATACCTTTGGCCGGTATTTTGTTTGAGTTCGTCAGAGACTTTTTAAAAAAGAAAAAAGAAGAGGAAGCGGTTGTTTTATGAGCAATCTCTATATTGTCGCTACTCCCATCGGTAATTTAGAAGACATCTCGCAACGTGCCCTCCGCATACTGTCGGAGGTTGATTTAATTTTGTGCGAGGACACCAGGGTGACGAAAAAACTGCTTGGCCGTTTCGGGATAAAAACTCCGACTTTGAGCTATCACCAGCATTCCCAGATGAAGAAGACCGAAGACATCCTCCAATTTTTAAAAGGAGGAAAGAGTCTGGCCTTAGTGTCTGACGCTGGCACGCCCGGCATTTCCGACCCGGGCAACAAACTCATCGCTACAATAATTGAACGAGGCGAGACCTCGATCAACTCGATTAAAATTGTGCCGGTGCCGGGGCCGAGCGCGGTGACGGCGGCGGCCAGCGTGGCCGGTTTTCCTATGGGCAAGTTCGTCTTTTTGGGATTTCCGCCGGCCAAAAAAAAGCGAAAGAAATTCTTTGAGGAAGTTGTTAGTTCGAAACATCCGGTGATTTTTTACGAATCGCCCTACCGAATAATAAAATCCTTAACCGAGTTAAGGACGCTGGACGACAAATTGGAGGTGGTTGTTTGTCGGGAACTGACCAAGAAATTTGAAACAATTTACCGCGGAAATATCACACAGGTAGTTGAGCAATTGGAAAAAGAAGAAATACGGGGAGAATTTGTTATCGCAGTAAAAAGATAATAGCGATTACTATTACCGCGATTTGGCTGAAAATCCCCCAAAAGGCGGGGATTTTTTTATTTTTACCAATATTATTTATAGCAACATGAACTTTTTGATGGGCGACAAGCGCTTTGTTTTTCGGAAAAATACAAGAGAGAAAAGTTATGCCGTCCGGTAGTACGGCAAGCACGGCGGCGGCCAAAACAAAAGGACTGTAGCCGACAATGAGAAAAACGACAATTGCTCCTAAGACAATGTCCGATAATACCTTCAAAAAATCTGGTACTGTCTTGTTCCATCTGCCTTCCTTTATGTTTTGGATGGAATACTCCGTTTGGGGCGGCAAATCTAAAAAATAATGGCTCAAAAAAGCAAAAATGAGCCCTAAAACGGGGTTGGAAACTTTCGTAGCGATGGTTGCGCCGGCCAGAATATGGGGAGTTAAAAGCATTTTATTTTAACGAAAATATGATAAAATGTATTCAGTTAATATTATACCATGAAAAAGAAATTTTTTCTCACTACCGCCATTTATTACGTCAACGCCAGTCCCCATTTGGGCCACGCTTTGGAAAAGATCCAAGCGGACGTAGTGGCTCGCTACCGCCGGCTTTTAGGTGACGACGTTTTCTTTCTGAGCGGGACCGACGAAAATTCTCTCAAGAACGTCCAGGCGGCGAGGGAGGAAGGAATTTCGGTGAAAAAACTTGTCGACAGGAACGCCAAAAAGTTTCATGACCTGAAAGATACCCTTAATTTAACGTTCGATGATTTTATTCGGACGACCGAAAAACGCCACATTAGAGGGGCTCAGAAATTATGGCAGGTTTGTCAAAAAGATATTTACAAAAAAAAATACAAAGGCCTTTACTGCGTGGGATGCGAGGAATTTTACAAGGAGAGTGAGTTAGTTGACGGTTTTTGCCCCGAACATGAAACCAAACCAAGCTTGGTTGAGGAAGAAAATTATTTCTTCAGACTTTCAAAATATCAGAAACAGCTGAAAAAGATAATTGAGCGAGACGAAGTCGAGATAATCCCGGAAACCCGGAAGAACGAAGTTTTAAACTTTATCAATTCCGGCTTGGAGGATATTTGCATTTCCCGTTCGGCCGAAAGAGGCCAAGGCTGGGGAATTCCCGTGCCGGGCGACCCGA
>CAYZHR010000009.1:0-11220 GCA_964477885.1 uncultured Candidatus Saccharibacteria bacterium | reverse complement strand
GCACAAGCGGCGATTTGCCTCTTTTTGTTTTTAGTGTAAAATAGATTAATATGTTGCCACAGGTGAAAACTACCAGCAGAAAAATAGAGAGATACCAAAAATTCCTGACCAAAAAACAAATAAGAGAAATAAAAAATCTGGCCAAGGAACTGAAAGGATTGAAAGTCAATCTGATTAATTCTACTCCGCGGGGCGGGGGAGTGGCTGAAATCTTAAAGAGTTTAGTTCCTTTAATGAAAGGTGTGGGGTTGCAAGCTGAATGGTACACCATTCCGGGTCGGGAAGATTTTTTCAAAATAACCAAGGAAATGCACAATGCGCTGCAGGGCAAAACCTATGAATTCCCATTTTCCCATCGGAAAAAATACCTGTACCACATGATGAGGTCGGCTTATCTGATGCAAGATATGACCGCTGACATCTGGGTGGTGCATGACCTTCAGCCAGCCGGCGTCATCCAGTTTTTGCCTCATTTCCATCCTGCGGTCTGCCGGCTGCACATCGACCTGACCGAACCCAACCGGGAAGTCTGGAATTTCGTCGCGGGGTACCTGGAAATGTACGACAAGGTGGTGGTCAGCTCCAAGGATTTCGTCAAGCCGGATATCAAGAAAGAAGCGATTGTTTTCCCGCCGGCCATTGACCCTTTGATGCCGAAAAACCAACCCCTGGACCTGAAATCAGCTAGACACATTCTGAAGAGTTTTGGCATCAACGGTTCCAACGGACCTAAGCCCCTGGTCGCGCAGGTTTCACGGTTTGACCCGTGGAAAGACCCCTTGGGTGTCATCAAAGCTTACCAAATAGCCAAAAAGAAAATCCCCGATTTGCAGTTGGCCATGGTGGGATTTTTTATGGCTCAGGACGACCCGGAAGCCATCAATGTTTATAAGCGCGTCAAGAAAGAGGCGGAAAAGGACCGTAATATTTTCCTTTTTTCCGATATTAATTTATTAGGCGGCCTGAAAGTCGACACTTTCGTCAACGCCATCCAAGTGGCTTCCGACGTTATTTTGCAGAAATCAATCAGGGAAGGATTCGGATTGTCGGTGGCAGAGGCCATGTGGAAAGGGAAGGCGGTGATCGGCGGCAACGCCAGCGGCATTAAACTGCAGATTAAAAACGGCGAAAACGGCTTCATTGCTTCGACTCCTCAAGAGACCGCTGCAAGAATCGTCCAACTTGTTAAAAATCCGGAGCTTAGCAAAAAAATGGGCCAGCAAGCCCATTTAACGGTGAAAAATAAATTTCTCGTTACCCGTTTATTAATGGATTACTTAAAATTATTCAAACAGCTGATTTCTGACCCGTCTGCCCACATCGGAGGAAAAGGATGCGCAGAGGTAATGAGTGTTTTAACTTCTTATTAAAATTATGTTGACAGCGGAAGAAAAAACAAAACTAATCAAAAAATACAAACTGCACGAGGCTGATACCGGTTCGCCCGAAGTTCAAATTGCCCTGCTAACGGAAGAGATCAAAAAACTGCTCGACCATCTGAAAAAACACGCCAAGGACTTTCATTCCAAGCGCGGGCTTTTAAAAATGGTCGCTAAAAGAAGGAAATTACTGCGATTTTTGAAAGAAGAGGATACCAGGCGTTATAATTCGATTCTAAAGAAAATCGGCCTCAAAAAATGAGCGGAGCTCAACACAAAGAACAAAGGGTGGCGGTTCTGATTGACATTCAGAACATGTACCACTCAGCCAAGAATCTTTACGGCAGCCGAGTCAATTTCGCTGAGATTTTGAAAGTGGCTGTCAGTGGCCGCAAGCTCATCCGGGCTTTCGGCTACGTTGTCAAAACTAAAACCGGGGAAGAAAAACCATTTTTTGAGGCCTTGACCAAACTGGGCATTGAAACCCGAGTCAGGGAGCTACAGGAGTTCTACGGGGGTCTTAAAAAAGCTGATTGGGACGTGGGTATCACTATCGACGCTGTTAAAACAGCTGCCAGCGTCGATGTTATCGTCTTGGTTTCGGGCGACGGCGATTTCATCCAGCTGATGGAGTATCTGAAAAACCAGGGCAAAAGAGCGGAGGTGATGGCTTTCGGCCGCTCCGCTTCCTCCCGCTTGAGGGAAATCGCCGATGAATTCATTGACCTGGGAGAAACGCCACGCAACTTTTTATTGAAGAAATAATGTGGACCCCGTTAGAAGTTCTAGCCAGAAAAAATTTGAATTAAATTTTTTCTGCAGGGCAATGACGGGGTATAATTAATAACAAAAGTTTGCTTAAAATTAGCCTTGTGCTAAATAAAACAAACTTCTAACGGGGTGGAAAAATTCAAATTAAACATCGGCAACAAAGATTTAGTCGTTGAAATCAGAAACCTGGCCGAGCAAGCCAACGGCAGCTGCTTAGTCAGATACGGCGATACGATGGTTCTGGCTACGGCCGTTATGTCTAAACAAAACCTTGAAGGCAAGGACTTTTTTCCTTTGACCGTGGAGTATGAAGAAAGATATTATGCCGCCGGCAAAATCTTAGGCTCTAGATTTATCCGAAGAGAAAGCCGGCCGTCTGATGAGGCGGTTTTATCTGCCCGCGCCATTGATCGGGCCATTCGACCGCGCTTTCCCCAAAACCTTAATAGAGAAGTCCAGGTAGTCGTCACCTGCCTTTCCTGGGACGGCCAAAACGATCCTGACTTAATTGGCCTTCTGGCTGCCTCCCTGTCTTTGTCCATGTCTGACATCCCTTGGTCGGGACCTCTAGGTAATCTGCGGATCGGCCGAATTGACAAGGAATTCGTTTTGAACCCGACTTACGAAGAAAGAGAGAAGAGCGACCTGGATTTGGTCTTGGCGGCGGTTGAGAAAAAAGGAGAAATTCTGATTAATATGATTGAAATGGAAGGAAACGAAATAGAAGAAGAAGTTATTTTGAAGGCCTGCAAATTCGCCCAACCTCATTTTAAAAAACTCATTGATTTCCAAAAAGAGATTATTAAAAAAGTGGGTAAAGAAAAAGAGGTCCTGCCGGAAGGAGCGCCGGATTTGGATTTGGAAAGGGAAATGAAGGAATTCTTGGGAGATAAATTAGAAAAGGCCCTCTATCAGAAAAATAAATCGGAGAGAGCGGCCGGGGTCGATGACGTTAAGGCGGAACTTGTTGATTTTGTCGAGAGTAAGTATCCGGCCATGGGCAAAAGCAAAACGGCCAAGGGATTCCTAGAAAAGGAAACCGAAAAATTGGTCCATGAAAACATTATTAAAAAAGATCTGCGACCGGACGGCCGCAAGTTGGATGAAGTCAGGCAATTGGAGATTGAAGCGGGGCTCCTGCCCCGGGCTCACGGCTCAGGTCTTTTTATCAGAGGAGAAACCAAAGCCCTGTCCATTCTGACGTTGGGGGCTCCTGCCGACGTCAGACTGTTGGAGGGCATGGAAATCAGGGGGAAAAAGCGTTTCATGCACCATTACAACTTCCCGCCGTATTGTTCCGGCGAAATCAAACCGATGAGGGGGCCGGGCCGAAGAGAAATCGGTCACGGCATGCTGGCTGAAAGGGCACTCCTGCCTTTGGTGCCAAATTTTGAAGAATTCCCTTACACTATGAGGGTAGTAACAGAGATACTTTCTTCCAACGGCTCAACCTCCATGGCTTCCGTTTCAGCCGCTTCTTTGGCTTTAATGGATGCCGGGGTGCCGATCAAAAAAGCGGCTGCCGGCATTGCGGTTGGTTTGATAATGGACGAAAACGGCAACTACAAGGTTTTAGCCGATATCCAAGGGCCGGAAGACCACTACGGCGATATGGACCTTAAAGCGGCTGGCACCAAAGACGGTCTTACCGCCATCCAAATGGATGTTAAAATTGAAGGCATCACCGAAAAAATTCTCAAAGACGCTCTAGACATGGCCAAAAAATCAAGAGGCCAGATTCTGGATGAAATAGAAAAGGTTTTACAAAAGCCGAGGCCGGAACTCTCTCCCTGGGCGCCCCGCATTTACACTTTGCAGATTAAGCCGGACAAAATCCGGGAAGTCATCGGCCCCGGCGGCAAAATCATCCACGAAATCATTGAAAAGTGCGAAGTGGCCATTGATATTGAAGACTCGGGCCTCGTCTTCATCACCGCCGAGAAAGACGAAGCGGCCAAAAAAGCGGTCTCTTGGATAGAAAACATAACTCACAAAGTAAAAGTGGGAGAAATCTTCCAGGGAAAAGTAAAAAGGATTTTGAACTTCGGCGCTTTTGTTGAGATTCTGCCCGGCCAGGAAGGCATGGTGCACATTTCTCAACTTGCTCCCTACCGGGTCGGGAAAGTGGAAGATATCGTCAAAATAGGGGACATAGTGCCTGTCAAGGTGATTGCGATCGACGAACAGGGCAGGATTAATTTGTCAATTAAAGAAGCTAAAAATGGCCGAAGATAAAATTAACGAAAAAAAAGATATTCTTCCGGAGGAAATAAAAGAAGGGAAAGAAACAAAGGAATTTTTGGCTCGGAAAGAAATCCGGACGATGAGAAAAGACGTCTCAAAACTGCAGGAGGCTGGAGCCAGGGAGGAAAGAGACAGAATAGCCAAATTAAAAACTGGGGAAGAAGAAAGGGTAGAAAAAGAGAGGGAAGAACGGGCCCGCCGGGAAGCCGAAGAAAGAAAAAAAGCTGAGATAGAATCACGGGAAAAAGAGAAAGGATTGGAAGAAATGAAAAAGGAAAGAGAAAAAAGGATAGAAGTTATGACGGAAGAGAAGCTGAAAAAAGAGGAATTAAGGGCTGAAGATTTTAAAGAGAAGATTCAAGAAGTCCAGACAAAAGAGGAGGAAGAAAGAAGAAAGTTTTTGGAAAGAGTCGAATCCAAAGCCGAAGGCAAAGAAACGCCGCTCTCGCCGCTGCCTCCTGTAATCCCAAGGCCGGCGCCAGCACCTTCCCAGCCTCTGGAAAAAGAGAAACCTGAAAAATTACCCGAAAAACCGTCGGCAGAATCGTCTCGCTATGGACCATATCAGGTTCTATCAAAAAAACCTTCCTTTTTCGACAAGTTATGGATCAGGGTTGTTGTTTCCCTGCTCGTTCTGGCCATTTTGGCCAGTTTAGCCACCTTTTGGTACTGGTATTTCCAAGTAAGACAGGTATTTAAAGAAGGAATCCAGGAAGAAGCGCCAGAAGAAATCTCCCCGGAATCACCAGCGGTTATTGAACCGACGATCAACGAAAGACTGCTGGAATGGGGATACCATATTCCTGACGCTCCCCGCCTGATTGATACAATTATCATCCATTCAACTTACAATGTTTTTAGCGATGACCCGCACGACTTCGAAGGCGTCATCCAGGAATATCAATATTATCGGGTAGCCGCCCAGTATATCATTGACCGTCAAGGCGTCATCTACCGTCTGTCCCCGGATGAAGCCGTCGCCTATCACGCCGGATTGAGCCAAATGCCGGACGGCAGAGAAAATGTCAATGATTTTTCTATCGGCATTGAGATTATCCAGACAAAAACTGAATCGCCCAATGAATTTCAGTATCTCGCCCTATCTCAATTGGTAAAATATCTCCAGCAAGAATACGAAATACCTTATGAAAATATCCTTGGCCACAAAGACGTCTCGCCTGACCGCAAAACCGACCCTTGGAATTTTGATTGGGAAAAATTTAACCAATTGATAAAATCGTGAATAAAAAACAACTTAAAGAAAGCCTAGAAAAAGAGAAAAAGGCTTTAGAGGCGCAATTAAAAACTTTCGCTAATAAAGACTCCCGCCCGAAAGGGGACTGGGACAGCCGCTTTCCTAAGTTTGACGGGGAGTTCGGCGGCTCAACCTTGGAAACGGCGGCCGACGAAGTGGAAGAATACACTTCCCGCTTGCCGGTGGAATTCAGTTTGGAAACAAGGTTAAGAGATATTGATTTGGCTCTGGAAAAAATTGAAAAAGGAAAATACGGCCGGTGCGAGAAGTGCGGCAAAAAAATTGACCAAAAGCGTTTAGATGTCCACCCGGCTGCCCGCTTTTGCATGAAGTGCCAGGAATAAATGAAAAGACACCGCTCCAAGCGGTGTTTTTGGTTGTGTTTTACTTGTTAAGAAATCTTTCTTTTAACTAAATCGATGATCTTGTGAGCCGACTCAGTGGTTTGGAAAGTAAGAGAATGTGCTTTCCCAAGGTAATTTGTAATCGAAGAATCATTTTTAAATATCTTCGGGGAAACATTATATACTGCCTGTCGCGCAAGTTTATAGTTCTTATCCATGTCCTTCTTAAATCTAAATAAGTTATCCCAAAATCGATCGAGGAAAATCAGATCTCGTAATAGGAAACCAGGACCGAAATATTTTTCACGACCAATATTGAAAAACTCCGTCGCTTGTTTCATGTCTTGTTCTGCTTCCTTCATGTACTTAATCGGTTGTAGCAGAATCTGGATTTCTTTTTTCAATTTCTCAAAGTTCTTCTCCTTCTCCGCCAGTTCAAGCAGGGTTGGCTCTTTCACCATCAGAATTACTAAGGAAGAGAGACAGTCTTTTTTATTTCCTAATAACGCAGAATACTGAGCGTAGTCATAATAGGCGAAGTAATAATTTGGTGACAAGTCCACTGCTTTTTTCAGTATCGTAGCTGCTTTTTGTGGATTTCCTTCACAGAAGTCAAGATGGCCGATGAGCCGATAGGAATAGCTCTTGTAATCCATTTCTTCCTTGGGTGCGTGAGGAAGACTCTTTTCCCAATACAATCTTGCCTTGCTACCATCTCCGAATTGAAGATAGGTCTTTCCTAGACCAATGTAGGTTCTATAATCTAAAGGGTTTGTCTCAAGAGATTTCAAGAAGAATCGTTCAGACTCGTCCAAAACTTCTCTTCCCCTCAACTCTTCAGCTATTTGACGCCACTCATTAGCTTGGGTTTGACTTGGGGTCTTAAGGGTTTTATCGATACTCCCAAGAATCCCTTTTATTTGATCAAGTCTCCAGTTAACCTCCTCAAATCCCCACTCAAGAATACTTGTGACATTCGCTAACTGTGCCGATAGTTCCTCAAGGCCCGCTTCTAATGTGTCTTTTATGCTTTTTAATTCCTCGACCTGACTACAAAGTGGGCAGGTAAAGAAATGCCGCAAGCCACCAGCTAAATCTGAACCGCAACTCCAACATTTCATTTTAGATTTACCTCCTTTTTACTCTTCAATATTTAGTTTTCAAGTACGACAAGCTGTTCTCTACAGCCTAATTAGGCTTATCAAACTTATTACAAAATGTCAAGTGTTACTTTTTGTAAATTTTGTCTCTTTTGTCTATCTGGTGAATTGTAATCTGTTTCTTAGAGTCTTTTATTTCGTAGATAACTCGCCAGTCGCCAACTCTTAATTTAAAAAAACCTTGCCATTTATTGCTTAAAGGCAAGGGCAATATCTGATCAAAATTATCTCTTAGCCATAATATCTTTTCAACAACCCTTCTCCGAATTTGTTTATCTAATTTATCTAAATCTTCTTTTGCCTCAATGGTAAATTTAACCTTCCATTGCGGCATATTATTTGTGATATTCCTTCAAAATTTCTTCAAAATCAATTAGTCGACCTGCTTTTTTTAATTCCCTTGATTTTTTGAGACGTTGAATTGTTTGGGGAGTAAGAGGTAAACCGTAGTCAGGATCGTCAAAAATCTCTCTAATTGCCTTAAGAACAGCCTGACGTAGATACGTGTTTATTTGTTGATTTTTTAATGTTGTTTTAGCCATACAATTTTATTTTAAACAATTTATTTTATTTGTCAATTTTTTATTAGAAACCGAAATATCTGGGCAGGTTAGCGGCTAAAACATAATTATTGAGCAAAATGATTTTCGCCGCCAGAAACCCCAAAGTGCAGATGGCAGCCGGTGGAATTGCCAGAGCCGGCCATGCCGTAAGCCCCGCCAATCAAAGCGATCGCCTGCCCTTGGGAAATGTAATCGCCGGAACCGACAAAGCTTGTTTGAATATGGCCGTACATCGTCACAACGCCGTTGGGATGCAAAACGGTGATGTGATTGCCGGCTCCCCCGAAAGCCCATTTGGAAGCGGAATTAGTCAATGCAACTTTCAAAACCGTGCCGGCGGCCGCCGCATAAACCGGTTCGCCGCACTTACCATGGGAAAAATCAATCGCATTGTACCAGTGCAGCCCTTGGGTAATGCGGCAGGGCTGTGAAATGGGACAAATAAAATAACTGGAAGCTATGGGAACCTGTGAGGAAGCGTAAACTACAGCCGGGGGCATAACGCCGTCGGGCACGATTAAAATGTCGCCGATGTAAATATCGTCTTCGCTCGACAAATCATTAAAAGCTAGAATTTCATCCGTTTTGGTTTTGTAGGTTTGGGCGATCGTGCTGACCGAATCGCCTTTCTGTACGTGATGGATAACGCCGGAAACTGGCAGAATAACCAATTTCTGATCAATCTGCAAATAGGAATTTTTATTCAGATTGTTGGCCCAAAGCACGGTGTCCAAAGAAATATTGAATTCCTCGGCAATCGACCAAAGATTGTCGCCCGGCTCCACCGCATACTCGACTATCGTCTTGTCGGCCCACTGGTAATCAGTCGATTCGACTAAAGCTCCCAAGACTTGAGGGGTAACAGCCATGGGCGGAGAAATAGCGGCTAAGCTGTTTTTTTGGATTAAGCTTAAATCCGGTGATTCTTTGATTTGGGTGCCAGACGCCAGAAAAGCCCTCTCCTGAGATTGAGGGCGTTCGCTAAAGGCTAATGAGTTAAAATTAGTCGAGAAAGAGGCTGTAGCAACCAATCCAAACAAAACAAACGAAATCAACGCCAAATAAAGGAAGGGGTCCCGCTGAGATCCCTTTAATTTACTCCGAACCTGCCTTCTTATGTTGTTCTTGACCCATCTTCCAGCCCAACTTTTCATATCTTTTCCCTTCTTTCAGGATATCACCGCCCCCCAGCAAGTCAAGGAGGTTATCCACACCTTAAAATAGTGCTAAAATGAGAAAATGGATCTTTCTTCAAGAACCTTCGTCAAAAATCTGCTCAAAAAATGGGGCGTCCACCCCTTCAAGGGGTTCGGGCAGAATTTTTTGGTTGATAAAAAGGTGCTAAGGAAAATCGTCGAAGCGGCCGACTTGAAGACGGAAGACGTCGTTTTGGAAATTGGCCCGGGCATCGGCACCCTGACTCAAGAGTTGGCTAAAAGAGTCAAGAAAGTTATTGCGGTTGAGAAAGACAAAAAAATGGTTGAGATTTTAAAAGAAACTTTGAACGATTTTAAAAATGTGGAAATAATTTGCGAAGATATCAGGAAATCCGATTTCCCAAAAACACCCGGTGTTGATGAAAAAACACCGGGTGTTAAAGCGGGGAAATCGAATATCCAAAATTATAAAATTGTTGCTAATCTCCCATTCTATCTGGTGGCTCCGGTCATTAGAAAGTTTCTTGAATTGAGCGAGGCGAGACCTCAATCAATGGTGCTGATGGTGCAGAAAGAAGTGGGACAGAGAATCTGCGCCAAGCCTCCTAAGATGAATCTATTGGCGGTGGCGGTTCAATTCTACGCTGAACCAAAAATTATCTCTTATGTCCCGAAAACATCTTTCTGGCCGCAACCCAAAGTAGACGCCGCCATTATAAAAATCACCCCCACCTCAAAAAGCGTACAGACGCCCGACGTCTGTACGTTTTTTAAAATTGTTAAGGCCGGATTTTCTCAACCGAGAAAGCAAATTTTGAATAATCTTTCGAAAAAGTTAAAATTAGATAAAGAAAAGATTAAATCGTGGCTTTTAGGAAATAGAATCCAGCCCACCCAAAGAGCCGAAACTTTAAGCATGGAAGACTGGATAAGTTTAGCTAAGACCTAATTTTTTCTTCAGATAGTCTTCGGCCTCTTTCTGGAAATATTTTTTAATTACGCCCGGTTTAAATAATTTTCTATTCAGAATTAAGGGTTTTATCCCCAACAAGCTGTCTGCTCCTTTAAGAAGTTCGCTGATAAAAAGGGCCGGGTCTATCCTCACTCCAAATTTTTTCTCAACCCATCTAAAAACTTTTAAAAAATCCATCTTTTTGACGCGAAGCAGGCAATAAAAATCGAAGGCGTCTTTCGGTTCGGCTCTCTCGTAAACAGCATGGGCTTTGTTGGTTAGAATGTCTTCCAGAGAGTCGAGTTTTAAATTAAATTCTTGGATTTTCTTCGGCCGCTTAATATAAGGAAAGGGGTAAAAAACAAATTCTATTTTTAAAGTTTCTTTGCCTCTTCTCAACCAAAATTCATGGCGATTAAATCTTTTTTGCTCTTCTATCTTTCTTACCCTCAACTCTTTAACGATTTTTCTAATTTGGCTTAAAAGATACTCGTCAGGCAGCAAATCTTGAGACAAAAAATCCAAATCAGCCGATAAGCGGTGGCGGAGATATTGAGCAGAAAGAGCGGTACCGCCCGACCAAACAAAAAAACGAGATAGCTCGCTTTGCCCGATTTTCTTTAAAACTTCCTTTTGGAATCTTGTCAAAACATTAGGCATGTTTTCTTAAAAAATCCCGGAGAATTTTTTTCAAATAAGGATTAATTTTAAGTTTTGGCAAATGCTCTTTTAAGGTCTTTTTGTCCAGGGCTTCCCAATCGCCGTGCTCAATTTTTCTTTTCAAATACCAAAGCAAAACCTCGGGTTTTAATAAATCAAGGTTTTTTACGCTGTAATCCCAAATGTAATCCTTGGTAATTTTCATATCAATCTTATTTTACCACAAATTAAATAATTTATCAAAAGGATTAAAAACTGATAAAAAGAAAGTGGAAAAATGGCTTTTGAGAAATAAAATTCGACCCACTCAACGGGCGGAAACCTTAAGCATTGACGATTGGCTTAACTTAACAAAAAGTTTTGCCTTGCCCCGTTAGAAATGCCGGTTATTAATTGTTGTGGATATTTTAATTAGTAAATTTCTAATGGGGTGGTATAATAAACCAATGAACCCCGTTAGAAATTTCGCCTTATTAAACGAGTTTCTAACGGATCATGAAATTATGCAAAATTTACCAAGAATTTCTAACGGGGTGAAAAAGAAATCCCTATTCCTCTTAATTCTGGGACTGGGTTTAGTTTTGCCTTTCTCGCCAGTTCAAGCGGTTGACCCCATTTCAGCGGCAGTGGCAGCGGCCTTGGGTGTATTTGGCGGCTGGATACTTCAATTAATCTCTTTTGCAACGGGCGGACTGGTGGAGGCTGCTTCAGGCGTACTCCATTGGATACTGGAAG
>CAYZHR010000008.1:0-11328 GCA_964477885.1 uncultured Candidatus Saccharibacteria bacterium | reverse complement strand
GGTATTAACTATAAAACACCTCTGCAATGCGTCCAAGCTATTGGTTAGAATTCGGACCGAATATTAATAAGGTTTTAATTGCCGGTATCACCCCCTATTTTTTAGAAAGGGGCAATTTGTGGTTTGAGGAAAATCTGGCCAAGATTTTGGCGGCAAGAAAAACTCAATCATTTTTCGATGACAATATTATCTTTTTAGAAAAAACTAAAGAATTCAATCTTTCTAAATTTTTAAGAAAGTTGGATGAAATGGGCTACGAAAAAGTGCAAAAAATATCCGAGCCGGGCGAATTTTCCAGAAGAGGCGGCCTGATTGATATTTTCCCCATAAATTCAAACTGCGCCTTACGGATTGATTTTTACGGCAATCAAATCGAAAACATTGAAAGACTGCCGATTGAAATTACAGACGAAAAAGAAACCAAAGAAAGAATAAAAAAGAAGCTAAAAAGACAAAAACTGTTTTCCGATTTGAAAGGAATAAAAATCGGAGATTACCTGGTCCATTTAGACCATGGTGTTGGAATTTACAGAGGTCGAACCTCCCCGGGAGGTTCGACCTCAAACAATTCGGATAATTATTATTTATTGGCATACGCGCAAGGCGATAAATTATATGTGCCGGTAGGCCTGGAAAGAAAGTTATCAAGATACATTGGGTTTCAAGAACCTAAAATTTCCAGACTAAGTTCGCCAGTCTGGGAAAGAACCAAAAGAAAGATTAAAGAAGAAACGGAAAAATTAGCTGAAGAACTTTTGGCAATCTATTCCAAAAGAGAAGTTGCCACTCGTCCCCTTTATCTGCCTGAAAACGAAATTGATACTCAGATAGCCTCGACTTTCCCTTATGAAGAAACTCTCGACCAAGCACAGGCGATGGCAGATATTAAAAAAGACTTGGAAGAATCTGAAAAACCCTTGGACAGAATTGTCTGCGGGGACGTTGGCTTTGGCAAAACGGAGGTCGCTTTGAGAACTATGGTAAAAGCGGTCAACTCGGGCTGGCAGGCAGCCATAATCTGTCCGACTACTATTTTGGCTTCCCAACATTTTCAGACTTTCCGGAAAAGATTAAAAAACCTGCCAATCAAAACGAGCCTGTTAAGCCGCCTCCAGCCAAAAAAAGAGCAAAATAGAATAAAAGAGAGCTTAAAGGAAGGAAAAATAGATATTTTGATCGGCACTCACCGAATTCTCTCAAACGACGTTGATTTTAAAAACTTGGGACTTTTGGTGATTGACGACGAACAAAGATTTGGGGTCAGACAGAAAGAAAAATTAAAGAAAATGCGGGCTTCTTTGGACGTCCTATCTCTTTCTGCGACCCCCATTCCCCGGACTCTTTATTTATCTTTGTCTTCTTTAAAAAATATCTCCGTCATCCAAACTCCTCCACCTTATCGCTTGCCGGTTAAAACGAGTATCTGCCCGTGGAATGAAAAAATAATTGAAAAGGCTGTCAAGACTGAAACAAAAAGAAAAGGCCAAGTCTATTATCTCCACAATCGAGTCGAAACCATTGAGGGAGCTAAGCTCCTTTTGGAAAAATTAGTGCCGAAAGCTAAAATCGGCATTATCCACGGCCGCTTGAATGAAAAAGAGTTGGTAAAGGTAATGTCTGATTTCCAAAATAAAAAGATCGACGTCTTAGTCGCCACCACTATTATCGAAAATGGCCTTGACCTGCCGAATGTCAATACTCTAATAGTGGCTGACGCCACCAAGCTTGGCTTGTCCCAGGCCTATCAAATCAGGGGCAGAATCGGCCGTTCACACATTCAATCTTTCGCCTATTTCCTTCATCCTAATAAAAGGTTGCTCGGCCTGGCCGAGCAACGACTGAAAGCGCTCAAAGAAGCGGAGGAACTGGGCTCGGGCTACCGCATTGCCCTGCGCGATTTGGAAATCCGGGGCGCTGGCAATATTCTGGGCAAAGAACAATCCGGCCACATCAACCAAGTCGGATTAAATCTTTACTGTCAAATGTTAAGTGAAGCAATTGATAAAATGAAAAACTCTCCCTTAGGAGAGCTTCGATAAAAAATAACTATTACCTCCAATATTGGAAAAGAAACCCGCATTCTGGACAATGGCATCCATCAGGGACTACTTCCTTGTTACAGCTGGGGCATCTTATCTTTATTTCTTTCTCTTTTTTCTTTTTCTCTCTCGTTTTCATTTTTCCCTCCTTTTTCAGTTTTTCGGGAAAATTACAGCGCCGCATTTTGGACAGCAGGAATTTTTGTCTGGCACAACTTTACTGTGACACATATCACACTCCACCTTCTTTTTCTTTAATTTTCTTTCTTTGCTAAACCTTGACACCCGTTTCCTCCTTATTTTTTCCTCTAAAGGAGAGAGTAAACTATTTGCCGAAAATGTCAAGTTTTGTAATTTTAAGGAAATGATGTTAAATTAAACAATATGAATCTGGTTATCGTTGAAATTCCAACAAGAAAATGCTATAGTAAATAAATGCCAAACAGAACGCATAAAAAATATGGGTATTGGTCAAACCAAGAAATTGCTCTTTTGAGGAAATTATACCCCAAGATACTCGTAAAGAATCTCGTGAGATTTTTCCCAAAGAGAAACAAGGCAACTATTACAGCTAAGGCATCGAGTTTAAAACTACCCTCGGCAAAACTGTGGAAAAGGAAAGAGAATCGTATCCTCACCAAACTTTTTTTTATGTCTCCAACACAAAAAATTCAAAAGCTTTTACCAAATAGGTCGTGGCTAGCAATCCTAGCCCAAGGAGAAAGATTGGGATTAACTCGTAAAAGAAACGTGCCGAGAGTTAAAGTAAATGAAGACTATTTTCAGAAATGGTCCGCAAATATGGCATATCTTCTAGGGTATATTTTGGCTGACGGATGTATTATTAAAGGGACATATAAAGGATATAGCGATGCATTAAAATTTGGGGTACAAAAAAGAGATATTGATATTTTGGAAAAAATAAAAAAGGAATTTAAGTCAGATCACGCCATTTCTTTTAATAAAAACGCCGCTTATTTATGTATCACAAGTCAGAAAATTGTAGATAATTTAAAAAAACTGGGGATTACTTATCGAAAAAGTCTCCGAGAAAAAATTCCTAAAGTACCCCAACGATTTATAAAAGATTTTATTCGTGGCATAGTAGATGGAGACGGCAAGGTAGCACTCGGCAAAGACGGATATCCTCAATTAAGTGTGTGTGGGGGATGGAGAACAATGAAATTTATTAGAAATTATTTTCTTAGAAAATTTAAAATATATTCTAAAATTTTTCGCTCAACAAGATCAAAAAATGGTAAAAACTACCTTTATATTATCAGTTATCGAGTAAATTCTGCCAAAACACTTATCAGATATCTTTACTCATCTACTACATTATATATTGATAGAAAGTCTAAAGAGGCTAGAAAATGTCTATGTGTAGAAATGAAATATCAACCAAAATATACCCAACAAGAAGATAAAATTCTTAAGCAACAATATCTTACTAACACCAGAAACCATATAAACGCTTTGCTTCCAAGACGAACTTGGTCTAGTATTGAACAACGCGCAAGATTGCTGGGAATTTATAAATATAATAAAAGTAGATAATATGCGTTTGATTCTAGTTGAGAGTCCCACAAAAGCCCTCACAATTAAAAAATTTCTTGGAGAAAGCTATAAAGTGGCTGCAACTTTCGGTCATGTTCGGGATTTGCCCAAAAGTGAATTGGGCGTTGACGTGGAAAATGATTTTCAGCCAAAATATGTCATCCCGACAAAATCGAGGAAAGTAGTTAATTTTTTAAAAGAAGGTGCTCAAAAATCAGAAATCGTAATTTTAGCCTGCGACGAAGACAGAGAGGGTGAGGCCATCGCCTGGCACCTCGCCCAAGCTTTGCAGCTTGGGAAATTCCAAGCACCAAATCCGAAATCCCAAACAAATTCAAAATACAAAATTCAAAATTCAAAACCCTACGAACGAATTGTATTTCACGAAATTACCAAAGGAGCTATCGAGGAAGCTCTAAAAAATCCCAGAGATATTGATATAAATTTAGTTGATGCCCAGCAAGCAAGAAGAATATTAGACAGAATTGTCGGCTATAAATTATCTCCTTTTCTCTGGAAAAAATTAGCCCGGGGCCTCTCAGCAGGAAGAGTGCAGTCGGTCGCCGTCAGGCTCGTGGCGGAAAGAGAAAGAGAAATCGAGAAGTTCGTGCCTCAAGAATATTGGACCATTGAAGTCCGACTTCAACGAAAAGAAGTCGGACTTCCTGAAATAGAATTCTCCGCGGTGTTAATTAAAAAAGACGAAAAGGTTTTAGATAAATTAGAGATAAAAAATAAAAAAGAGGCGGATGAAATTGTTAAAGATCTGAAAGGTGCGGAATACAAAGTAATTGATATTGAGAAAAAGGAAACCAGGAGAAATCCCTTTCCGCCGTTTACCACTTCCACCTTGCAGCAGGAAGCTTTCAGAAAATTCCGCTTCCCGGCCAAAATGACAATGAGCGTTGCCCAAAATCTTTATGAAAGAGGATTCATAACTTATCATCGCACCGATTCCTTAAACCTATCAAGCTTAGCCTTAGGAACAGCTAAAAAGTTTGTCACTGAAAACTATGGTGAAAATTATCACCAATTCCGACAATTCAAAACTAAAGCCAAGGGCGCTCAAGAAGCTCATGAAGCCATCCGTCCCACTTACGCTGAAAAAACCCCAGAAAAATTGAAAATACAAGCTGAATTAGACAACAACCAATTCCGACTTTACGGCTTAATCTGGCGAAGATTTATTGCCTGCCAGATGGCCAGCGCCATTTTCGACTCAAATACTATTGATGTGGGGGTTAAAAATTACGTATTCCGAGCCAACGGCCAGACTTTAAAATTTGACGGCTTTTTGAAAGTTTATCCGGTGAAGTATGAAGAAATGGAATTGCCGGTTCTGAAGAAAGAAGAGGTTTTAAGGCTCATCAAATTGGCTCCCCAACAGCACTTTACTCAGCCACTCGGCCGCTATACCGAAGCTACCCTGATCAAGGCGCTTGAAGCAGAAGGCATCGGCCGGCCCTCAACATACGCCCCAATTCTCTCAACCATTCAGGAAAGAAACTATATTGAAAAAGACGAGAGGAAATACTTCCATCCGACCGAAATTGGTCTGGCGGTGAATGACCTTTTGGTGGAACATTTTCCTGAAATTGTCGATGTCAAATTTACCGCCAACTTGGAGGAAGATTTAGACAAAATCGCTGAGGGACAAAAAAAATGGAGAAAGGTTATTGAAGAATTCTACAACCCTTTCGCCAAAAACTTGGAAAAAAAATACCAAACGGTTTACAAAAAAGAGTTCACCGAGAAGCCGACCGGAAAAAAGTGTCCCAAGTGCGGTTCTCCCCTTTTAATAAGGCTGGGTAAATTCGGCCGGTTTTACGCTTGCAGCAAATTCCCGAAATGCCGCTACACCGAATCATTGCCTCAAAACACTTTGGGAGTGAAGTGTCCCAAATGCCAAAAAGGAGAACTGGTTGAGAAAAGGACCAAAAGAAATAAAATATTCTATGGATGCAACCGCTTCCCCAAATGCGATTTCGCTTTATGGGACAAGCCCAACGGCCAAACCTGTTCTGAATGCGGTTCTCTTTTAGTCGAGAAAAATAAAAAGATAAAATGTTCCAATAAAACATGCAAGGCAAACTTGAAAAAATAATGCGTCAAACCTCCGACCCCAAGCTGATTGAGAAAGCTTTTCAGTTTGCCAAAGAAGCCCATGCCGGACAAAAGAGGTTTTCGGGCGAAGAATACATTCTGCATCCTTTAAAAGTGGCTCAAACTTTAAGCAAAATGAAGCTTGAACCCAAGGCCATAGCGGCTGGTTTTTTGCATGACGTGCCCGACGACACCACCATAACCCTGAAAGACATTGAAAAAGAATTCGGCAGAGAAGTCGCCTTTTTAATCGAAGGAGTCAGTAAATTGGGCAAACTGCGCTATCCTAAGGAAGGATTAGAAGTTAAATCGCCGGAGCTGAGGGTCAAAGAGTCGATCGACCTGCGGGCGGAAAACCTCAGAAAAATGTTCTTTGCCATGGCTAAAGACTTGAGGGTGGTTTTGATTAAATTGGCCGACCGGCTCCATAATATGGAAACTTTGGGCTCTTTGCCTCCGGATAAAAGAGAAAGGATTGCCTTGGAAACCTTGGAAATTTTCGCTCCCTTGGCCAACCGTTTGGGGATGGGAGACATGAAAGGCCAATTAGAGGACTTGTCTTTTCCCTATCTTTATCCCAAAGAATACGAATGGTTGATTAAAAACGTCAAAGAACAATACGAAGCTAGAGAAAAACATCTTAAAAAAGTCAGACCGCTTCTTTTAAAAATATTGAAAAAAGAAGGCATAAAACCGATCGATGTCCATTCCCGGCCGAAACATTATTGGAGCCTTTACCAAAAACTTTTAAGACATGAGATGGACTTCGACAGAATCCATGACTTAATTGCCCTTCGGGTGATTGTGAACGATGTCAAAACTTGTTATGAGGCCATCGGCGCTATCCATAAATTTTGGCGACCTTTACCCGGTCGGATTAAAGATTACATCGCTTTTCCCAAGCCCAACGGCTATCAAGCTCTCCACACTACTGTTTTTTGTTCTGAAGGGAAAATCGTGGAAATTCAAGTTAAAACAAAAAAGATGCACGAGGACGCCGAATACGGCATTGCCGCTCACTGGGCCGTCAAAGAAGGAATTAATCTTAAAACCCAAGGCAAAAGATTCGCCTGGGTTGAACAGTTAAAAGACTGGCAAATGAAAGTTGCCGGCCCCGCCGAATTTTTAGAAGGATTGAAAGTTGATTTCTTGAAAAACAGAATTTTTATTTTCACTCCTAAGGGCGACGTTATCGACCTACCCGAAGGAGCCACCCCGATCGACTTTGCTTATGCCGTCCACACTGACATCGGCAATCATTGTGTCGCCGCTAAAGCAAACGGGAAAATTGTCCAGCTTTCTCAGCCTTTAAAAAATGGCGACCTGGTGGAGATTGTCGTCGATAAACACAAAAACCCTTCTCGTGATTGGTTGAATTCCGTTAAGACAAGTTTAGCCCGCTCTCGGATAAAAAACTGGCTGAACAAGGAAGAACGGACGAAAAATTTCAAGAATTTCTTTAAAGAAAAAGTTAAAGCCATCAGTGCTTTCCCAAAATTGCGCTCTCAATCGCAAAAAAGCAAAAAGGCCAAAAGCGAAATGGTTGTTTCTTTGGCCGGCGAAACCGGCTTACAGATTTACTTGGCTAAATGTTGCTCACCGAAACCTGAAGAAGAAATTAAGGCTTACGTAACCAAAGACAGGGGCGCTTCAGTCCATAAGGTTGGCTGCCATAATCTGCTCCGAGCGCAAAAAAAATGGCCCAAAAAAATTATTGAAGCCAGTTGGAAAGAAAAATCCAACCTTTAAGATTTATTTAAATCTTTAAGAAATTTCTCTATTTCTTTTTTAGAGTTAAAGAAAACAGTCAAGGTGGGCTTGCCAGCCTCAATCCTCAGTCTGACATTCCTGATTCCCAAAGCCTGCCTAACTTGCTCTTCTAATTCTTTCGCTTCTTTCAGGGCCGGCGGAGTTTGTCTTTTTACCGGCTGCCAAATGTTGATTTTTTGCGTCAAACTCTCCACCTCCCTTACGTTTAGCCCGTCCCTCAAAGTTTTAACGAAAAGGGCTTTTTGTTTTTGAGGGTCGCTGACCGCCAGCATGGCCCTGGCGTGGCCCTCGGTGATTCTTTCGTCTTGCAACGCCTGTTTTATTTCGGTTGGCAGATCAACCAATCTAAGAGTGTTGGCAACCGATTCCCGGCTGCGACCGACCATTTTGGCGATGTCTTTTTGCAAAAAACCGAAGTCTTGTTGCAACTTTTTATAAGCTTCGGCTTTTTCCATGGGATTCAAGTCCAGCCTTTGAACATTTTCGATTATGGAAATTTCCAGCTTTTCCTGCTCGGTGGGATCACGAACAATAGCTGGCACCTGCATCAATCCCACCATTTTTGACGCCAACAATCTCCGTTCTCCAGCCACTAATTGGTATTCCGTCATGCCTTCCTTTTCGATTCTGCTCACTAAAAGAGGCTGTAGAATGCCGTGCTCTTTAATCGAATCAGCCAATGCCTTTAAACCGTCCTGGTCAAAATTCTTTCTCGGCTGATAGGGATTAGATTTTATTTTCTCGATTTCAAGATAAAAAATGGGTTCTTTTTTAATTTCAGAGGCAGGTACGTTTTGAGCTGATTTTTTAGGGATTAAGGATTCCAGGCCCTTGCCAAAAGTTTGTTTCATAAAAAAATATAATTCGAATTCTACAAATAATTATCCGAATTCTACGAATTATTTATTTGTATCATTCGAATGCGAATTCGCATCATTCGGATTATGTTTAATTAATTCTTCTGCCAATTCTCTGTAGGCTTGGGCGGCCAGAGAAGTCGGGGCGTATTGCAAAATGGTTTTGCCGTATTTTGGCGCTTCAGCTAAAGCCACTTGCCGAGGGATGATAGTGTCGAAAACGTAACCCGGGAAATTTCTTCTTACCTCCTTAACTACTTCCCGCGACAACCTGCTATTCCGATTATACATTGTCAAAAGAGCGCCAGCAATCTTTAAATCATGCTGCAGATGCTCTTTAACCAAATTAATAGTGCCCAATAACTGTTCTAAGCCCTCTAAAGCCAGATATTCGCACTGTACTGGAATCAAAACTTCTTTCGAGGCGCAAAGAACGTTGACGGTAAGAAGCCCCAGGCTGGGCGGAGAATCAATTAAAATGAAATCGTAGGGTTCTTGAATTTTTTCTAAAAGCTGACGAAGTTTAAACTCCCGCGCATCTAAACCGACCAGTTCCACCGTAGCCCCGGCCAAATCAGGAGAAGCGGGCATAATCTCGTAGCCGAAAAAGGGACTTTTTCTAATGATGGCTGAAGGAGTAACCTGACCCATTAAAGCATGGTAAACTGAGAGAGGCAGGGTTCTGGGATGAAATCCGATGGATAAAGTGGCATTAGCTTGAGGGTCCATATCAATCAATAAAGTTCTTTTGCCCAAAGCCGCTAAAAAAACAGGGAGGTTCGTCGCCACATTTGACTTGCCCACGCCGCCTTTTTGATTGCAAATCGAGATAATCCGGGTCATCAAATTTATTTTATCATAAATTTTTTATATTTACAATCGAGTAAATTTTTGTTAGCATATTAAACGAGCCGCGGTGGCGGAACTGGTTTACGCGCACGATTCAAAATCGTGTAGGAGAAATCCTGTGTGGGTTCGAGTCCCACCCGCGGCACTTTTTACTTTCTAAAAATCTTTAAAATCAACCAGCCCGAAAAAATACCGACAATAGCTCCGGCTAATATGTCCGAAGGCCAATGGATCCCGACAAAAACTCGGGAGATGGCGATTAAAAAACTGGCGATGAAAAACAAAGCGCCGACCCCCCACCAAAATTTTGGTCGGGGGTAAACTTTTTTATAGTAGAGAAAAATAACGGTGCTTAAGGCAAAGAAAAAAGCGGCGTGGCCGGACGGAAAAGAACCAGTATCGGCATGCTCTAAAAGCAAATTAACCTCATTCTCAATAAATGGTCGTGGCCTTAACCAAAAAAATCGAATCAGTTCAACCAAGCCATACCTCGCCAAAATGGCCGCTGCGAACGCCCAAAAAATCGCTCCCCACTTTTTCCAGAGAAAAACCAGCGCTAAGCCTATCAATATGTATCCGAAATATTCGGCGAAGAATACAGCCAAACTGTCGAGGTAAACAAATCTTCCGGCTAAATTATTTATCCCTTGAAAAATATATAAATCTACATTCATTGCGCTCCTTTAATTTCTAATTTGCCTTGGGCGAAAAGTCTAATTCCTTCACATAAAATTTCTTCCTCTTTCGGATGAATTTTCTCTTGTAAAGACTCAACGGTGTCGTTTTTTTTGATTTCGACCACCCTTTGCAAGATAATGGGTCCGGTGTCCACTCCCTCATCGACAAAATGCAGGGTGCAGCCGGTATATTTAACTCCGCAATCAAGCGCTTGTTTTTCTGCGTCCATGCCAGGAAAAGCCGGACACAAAGCGGGATGAATATTCAATACTTGGCGAGGGAAGTGCTTTAAAAATTCACCCGACATGATTAAGTCCCAGCCGGCCATCACTATCAGGTTTATCTTCCTTTTTTTAAGCATTCCGGCCAATTCCTTTTCGTATTCTTTTCGGTTATTGAATTCATGCAACCTAAAATAGAAGCTTTCAATCCCCCATTTTTTGGCTAAATCCACTCCCGGAGATTCTTTTTTATGAGACACTACTAAAGCCAAACTGACGAGGGAGTTTTTCTTGCAGCAGCGGTAAATAGCGGGCAGCCTTCCTCCCCGGCCGATTAAAACTGCTAATTTTATTTTCCTCTTTGACATTTAAATTCTAAGGTTAGATTCGGCTTTAATGCTTTTGAAATTGTCTGAACGATGGAAAAAAGCGGTCAGGGCAACCATGGCGGCGTTGTCAGTGCAGAAAACCTTGGACGGGACAAAAACCTCGGCCTTCTTTTTGAACTGTTTCCTTAATTCCTCATTAGCCGCCACTCCTCCTCCCAGAATAATGGATTTTACCTTATAATCTCTGGCTGCCTTCAAAGTTTTACGAATTAAAACATCAATAACGGCTTGCTGAGTCTCAGAACACATCGCCCGGACATATTTTTTAGATTTTCTGATCTTTTCCGGCTGGGTTCTATAGTTATATAATACCGCAGTTTTAAGGCCAGAGAAACTGAAATCGTAATTCTTCTGATTTATCATCGGCCTCGGCAATTTAACGGAGGACAGTCCTCCGTTAAACTTCGCGGCGTTAGCCGCGATGGCTGGTCCTCCGGGATAGCTCAAATCTAAGATTCTGGCCACCTTATCGAAACATTCGCCGGCGGCATCATCTCTGGTTTCACCAATCAGTTTATATTTCCCAATATCTTTCATCAAAATCAATCCAGTGTGGCCACCCGAAACTACTAAGCAAACCACCGGGAATTTGATTGACTTGATTGATTTCGGAAATCCATCAATAAAATTGGCGAGGATGTGGGCTTCAATATGATTAACTGGAATAATCGGCACTGCTAATTTTTTTGAAAGATTTTCAGCAAAGTTTATTCCCTGCCATAAACAAGGCTCCAAGCCGGGCCCTACTGTCACTCCAATTAAATCAAATTGCTTGCCCTGAGCTTGCCGCCCTTCGAATTCCTCAGGGCGACCCTGAGTGCCTCGAATGGGCCGAATGGCTTTTTTAAAAACAAGGGGCAGATTT
>CAYZHR010000007.1:0-11867 GCA_964477885.1 uncultured Candidatus Saccharibacteria bacterium | reverse complement strand
TGCCATGGGAAATAAAATTATGAGAATCAATATCGGGTCAAAAAATCAAGTAAAAGTAGACGCCGTTAGGGAGATCCTACAAGATTACCATTATTTGAAAGATGCCGAGATTATTGTCGTGGAAGTGCAATCAGAAGTTTATAAGCAACCAAAGTCTTTCAAAGAAGTTATATCGGGCGCTATAAATCGAGCCAGAAATGCATTTCTGGATTGTGATTATAGCTTTGGCATCGAATCGGGATTAATGGCCGTGCCCAATACCAAAACAGGATTTATGGATGTATGCGTCTGCGCGATTTCTGACGGAAAAGAATATCATTTGGGACTCTCTTCTGCTTGGGAAGCGCCAAAGGAGGTCACCGATTATATGCTCAATGACGGATTAGATATGAATGAGGCCGCATACAAGGCAGGTTTAACGAAAAATCGTGAAGTCGGATCCGCCGAAGGATTAATTGGCATTATGACAAAAGGTAGATTGACGAGAAAAGAATATACAAAAGAGGCCATAAGAGCAGCGCTGATTCATGTGGATACGGTTTGATTTTTAAATAAGGAGGTTCTATACTGAATAAAATGTCAAAGAGAAAGGTTTACATAACTTGTTTGGTTATTTTTATTTTGGCTTTTTTGGCCGGGAATTTGGATTACCCTAAGTTTTTAAACTTGTCTTATTTGCCAGAAGTTCCTTTCAAATTGGGACTGGATTTGCAGGGCGGCACCCATTTGATTTACGAAGCCGATTTATCCAATGTGACCACGGAAGATTATTCTTCTTCCATGCAGGGTTTGAGGGATGTTATCGAAAGAAGGGTCAATCTTTTCGGAGTGAGGGAGCCTTTGGTGCAAATCCAAGAAAAAGGTGACACCCATCGTTTGATTGTGGAGTTGGCTGGCGTACAAGACTCGGCCGAAGCCATTGAGATGATCGGCCAAACTCCTTTTTTGGAATTCAAGGAGCAAAAAGAAAATTACGATGAAATTTTGGAGTCAAACAGAAGCTTGATCGAGAAAGGGGAAGAGGTTGAACTGGAAGATCCTTTTCAGCCCACCGCCTTGACCGGAAAGTATCTGCAGAAAGCGGAAGTCGGGTTTAGCCAAAGCGGTTACCAGCAGCCTCTGGTTTTATTGCAGTTTAACGACGAGGGAGCTGAAATTTTCAAAGAGCTGACTGCCAGAAACATCGGCAAACCCTTGGCGATTTACATTGACGGTATGCCCATTTCCATTCCGACGGTCCAGGAAGTAATTCCCAGCGGCAAGGCCCAAATCTCCGGCCAATTTACGATTGAAGAAGCCAGAACTCTGGCGCGCAACCTGAATGCCGGTGCTTTGCCGGTGCCAATCAACTTAATTTCCCAGCAAAGCGTCGGCCCTACTTTGGGAGAAATCTCTCTGGAAAAAAGCTTAAAGGCGGGCATCTGGGGATTACTGGCCGTTATGGTTTTTATGATTTTCTTTTACCGGGTTCCCGGGCTTCTGGCTTCTTTGGCTTTAGTTGTTTATGTAACTTTGGTTTTGGCTTTATTCAAAATAATTCCCGTTACTTTGACCTTGGCCGGGATCGGCGGATTTATCTTATCGATTGGCATGGCGATTGACGCCAACATCCTGATTTTTTCCAGAATGAAGGAAGAATTAAAAGAGGGCAAGAGTTTCTCCGTCGCTCTGGAAGAAGGTTTTAGAAGAGCTTGGCCCTCCATCCGCGACGGCAATTTGACTACTTTGATTGTCGCTTTGATCCTGTTCGGTTTTGGCACCAGTTTCGTTAAAGGTTTCGCTTTGACTTTAACCATCGGCATTTTAATCAGTATGCTTTCCGCGATTGTTATCACTAAAAACTTTCTTCGGGTATTTGCCGGCACAAAGCTCGAAAAAGTGGGTTGGTTTTGGAGATGATATTAAAGGTCTTAATTACAAATTATTCGAAACAGACTTATGATTAACAATTCAAATATTGCCCCTTCAAGAATAGGAAGAAAATACCTATTTACGTCAGAGTCAGTGACGGAGGGGCATCCTTGACAAGGTTTGCGATCAGATTTCCGACGCGGTGTACGATGAAATGTTAAAGCAAGATCCGGATGCCCACGCCGGCATCGAAACTTATTGTACGACCGGGCTTGTTTTGGTTGGCGGGGAAGCGAGAACCACGGCTTACGTTGACATTCAAGAAACAGTCAGAAGGGTTTTGCGGGAAATCGGCTATGACAAACCGGAATACGGTTTCTGCGCCGACGCGGTCGGGGTGATTGTCACCCTGCACGAACAATCTCCCGACATTGCTCAAGGTGTTGACGAGAACAAAGAAAAGGAACAAGGCGCCGGTGACCAGGGTTTGATGTTTGGTTATGCGACCAACGAGACCGAAGAATTCATGCCTTTGCCGATAGTCCTGGCTCATAAATTGACTAAAAAGCTGGCCGAGGTGAGAAAAAACGGCACTTTGCCTTATTTGAGGCCCGACGGCAAATCACAGGTGACGGTGGAATATGAGAACGGCCTGACCAAAAGGATCGATACGGTGGTCATTGCCGCCCACCATTCCGCCGATGTTGACATAGAGAAGCTGCGTCAGGACATCAAAGCCCAGGTGATCAAACCGGTCTTGGGCGACCTGGTTGACGAGAACACCAAATACTTCATTAATTCGACAGGCAGATTTATTCTGGGCGGACCGCCGGCTGACGCCGGTCTGACCGGCCGAAAAATTATCGTTGACACTTATGGCGGCGTCGGAGCCCATGGCGGGGGTTGTTTTTCCGGAAAATGCGTGACCAAAGTTGACCGATCCGGAGCCTACATGGCTCGCTACGTGGCCAAAAACATCGTGGCGGCAGGGCTGGCCGACAAATGCGAGATTCAGGTGGCTTATTCCATCGGCATCGCCCAGCCAGTTTCAATTTTCATCAATACCGAAGGAACCGGCAAAATTCCGGATGAAAAAATATCGGAAATAGTCAGAGAGGTTTTCGATTTCCGGCCAAAACAAATCATTGAGCGCTTGAATTTGAAACGGCCGATTTATCAAAAAACCGCCTGCTACGGCCATTTCGGCCGGAACGACCCCGACTTCACCTGGGAGAGGACCGACAAGGCGGAAGAATTAAAAAAGTATGTCCATTAATTTTCTTCGCTACAGAAAAATCTATTTTATTTTTTCAGGAATCCTTATCGTGGGAAGCATTATTTGCTTGTTCATTTTTGGTTTGAATCCGGGGATTGATTTTACCGGCGGCAGCATCTTGGAAATGGAATATGAAGGACCGCGTCCCTCAAATCAAGCTATTAAAGAAAGCCTGGCGGAATTTGGTTCGGTTTATGTCCAGACCAGCGGGGAGAACGGCCTAATCATCAGAATGAAGGATATTTCAGAACAAACTCATCAAGAGATCGTCGGCATTTTGAGCGAAGGCTACCAGGCAAAAGAGCAGAGGTTTGAATCGATCGGCCCCTCCATCGGCCAGGAACTCAAACAAAAAACCAAAGTCTTGGCGGCACTCGCTTTATTGTCGATTGTTTTGTACATTGCTTTTGCTTTCCGGAGAGTCCAGCGGCCTTTGAAATCTTGGCAGTACGGCATTGTTTCGCTCTTGGCTCTTTTCCACGACGTTTTAATTCCAGTCGGAGTTTTCTCTGTCTTAGGGAAATTTTACGGAGTGCAAATCACGATACCGGTTATTGCCGCTTTGCTGACGGTGATCGGTTATTCCATTAACAATGTCGTGGTGGTTTTTGACAGAATCAGAGAAAATCTTATCAGACGAATCGGGGTGACGTTTGAAGAAACGGTTAATCGGAGCCTGAATCAAACCCTGACCCGCTGCATTAACACTTCCCTGACCACGCTATTCGTGCTTTTGGCTATTTTCTTTTTCGGCGGAGCCACCTTGAAATACTTCGCCTTGGCTTTAATCATCGGCATTTTGGCCGGCACCTACTCTTCTTTGTTTTTTGCCAGCCCCTTGCTCGTTGCCTGGCTACGGTGGCGTCAGAAAACTTGACCCCGTTAGAAGTTCTAGGCAGAAAAATTTTTATGAAAATTTTTCTGTTCTGCACTGACGGGGTATAAGCTTAAAACAAAGGTTTGCCCAAAATTAGCCAAGTGCTGTATAGGACAAACTTCTAACGGGGTTGACAATTATTTTAAAAAATGCTTAAATAAGGTTAGCATGGACTTCAATTATCAAACAATTTGCCACCATAATTTATTAAAGGATTTACCTAAACGGAATGAAGAAGTCATTGTCCGTCGTTTTGGCTTAAAGGGAGAAAGAGAAACTTTGGAATCAATTGGGAGAGCCTACGACATCACTCGGGAAAGGGTGCGTCAGATTCAAGACCAGGGATTGCGCGAGCTCGTGGAAAAAGCCGATACGCCTCTTTGCCGGAATGTTTTTCAATATTTCAGCCGATACCTTAAAGCGTCAGGTTCTTTAAAGAGAGAAGACATTCTGCTCAGCCAATTGGGCGGCGATAAGTTCCAGAATCACGTTTTCTTTTTGCTGACTTTAGGCGGGTCTTTTTATCGTTTTCCCGAAACGGAAAAACTTTATGCTTTTTGGGCGATTGACAAGAATTCCATCAATATAGCCCAAAAAGCCACTAACTCTTTCCTTCAGGAATTAAAAAAGAAAAAACAACCTTTGGCTTCGAGCATTCCTTTAAGCTACGTTGAAATTTCCAAAGAAATCCTGAAAGGACCGGAAGGTCTTTACGGCTTGAAAGAGTGGCCGGAAGTCAATCCCAAAGGCATCAAAGACAAAGCCTACCTTGTTTTTAAAAAAGAAGAAAAACCTCTTCATTTTACCGAAGTCGCCACTCTCATCAACAACTCTTCTCTTTTTAATTCGCCCAAGACGGTCATTTCCCAAACCGTTCACAACGAGCTGATTAAAGACCAGAGATTTGTTCTCGTCGGCCGGGGACTTTACGCTTTGAAGGAATGGGGCTATGCGCCCGGCGTTATCAAAGAAGTCATCGCCAGAACTCTCAAAGAAGCAAGGCACCCTTTAGCCAAAGAAGAGGTTGTTGATAAAGTGCTTCAGCAGCGCCAAGTCAAACCCAATACCATTTTATTGAATCTTCAAAACAAGAAGTATTTCTTAAAAAATTCACAAGGCAAGTATTTCATTAGAAAGACCTAAATGGTAGAGCTTATTTACAATATTTTAAATACTGCTTGGCAAGTAGTGCTTAATTGGTGGTGGGTGCCCGTACCCTTCATTATTTTTGGTAGTGAAAAGAAAATGGGCTCTTTCAAGTTTATGTGGCTTTGGTGGAGAAGGGAAGTGTGGCTTTTCGCTCAAAAGTTTGTTCTGCTTGAAATCAAAATGCCCATGGAGGTCTTGAAGCCTCTCCGTTCGATGGAGCAGGTTTTTTCTTCTATTTGGGGCAATGTTTACGACCCGCCGGACAAGTTTTGGGAAAAATGGTTCGAAGGCAAAATGCTTCTTTCCGTCCAGTTGGAGATGATCGGCCTGAACGGCGAACCTCATTTGTACGTTAGATGCCACGAAAGCCGCCGCAACGCGATTGAAGCTTCGATTTATTCCCAGTATCCCGAAGCAGAAATTTCTTTGGCTGACGATTATACGAAATACGTTCCTCAAGACGTTCCCAATCGGAACTGGGATATTTGGGGATGCGATTATGAGTTGATAAAACCCGATGTCTATCCTTTAAAAACCTATCCTAAATTTTTCGAAGAAAGGGAAGCGCTTAAAGAAGAAAAAAGAGTTGACCCGATGGCCACCTTGCTTGAAGGCTTCGGAACTTTGGGGCCGGGCGAACAGCTCTGGATTCAGATTGCGGCCTCACCGGTCTCTATTGTAGAAAATAATTTTGTCGACCGGGGGAGAAAGGAAGCTGATAGATTAGCCAAAAGGCCGGAAGAAGCAAAACAAAAGCCGATTTTACAAGAAGCGTTTGATGAAGTGGCTTACGGCAAAGTGCCTGGCGAAGAGAAAAACGAAGAGTTGAAGATTGAGGCTTTGTTGCCGGTTGAAGCGAGAATGACTCCCGGCGAGAGGGATATCGTAGCCGGAGTAGAAGATAAGATTTCCAAGCGTTGCTTTGACTCCTATATCAGGTTCATTTATTTAGCCAAGAGAGACGTTTATTTTGGCGGAGGCAAGGCCGTGCCGCTTGGTTTTTTCCAGCAGTTTGCCACCGAGAATCTCAATCAGCCCAAACCTTGGACCAGAACCATCACCAAAGTCAAACGTTATCCGGTTTTGGATCTTTGGCGAGCCCGCCGGCTTTTCATCAGAAAGAGAAGACTGTTTTTCCGCTACGTCAAAAGAATGTCGCCTCTCTTTCCGAGGCCGGGTGGCAATTTTATTTTAAATACCGAGGAACTAGCGACTATTTTCCACTTCCCGGGCCACACCGTGGCTCCCGCTCCCTTTGTGTCGCGGGTGGAAGCTAAAAGAGGGGAAGCGCCTCCGGGGCTTCCCGTTGAATAAATTATGGCCAGCGATATTAATTTTTTCGCCGAAACTACCTTCCGAAACATCAGACGCAAGTTTGGCATAAAAACCGACGACAGGCGGCGGCACGTTTATATTGTCGGGAAAACCGGCATGGGCAAAACCGTCATGCTGGAGAACATGGCCATCCAGGACATCCAAAACGGCAAAGGTTTAGGCTTTGTCGATCCTCACGGCGAAGCGTCCGAAAGAATATTGGATTTCGTCCCTTCAGACAGAGTTAACGACGTCATTTATATCAATCCGGCCGACCTGGATTTCCCGATTGCTTTCAATATTATGGAAAAGGTTGACGTTGAACACCGGCACCTGGTGGCCGGAGGCCTGATGGGTGTTTTCAAAAAGATCTGGCCCGATGTCTGGTCCGCCCGCATGGAATATATTTTAAACAACTGCATTTTGGCCCTTCTGGAGTATCCGGGAGCCACCTTATTGGGAGTAAACCGCATGCTGGCTGACGTTGATTATCGGAAGAAAGTGATTGATAAGATTACTGACCCGGTGATCAAAGCTTTTTGGGTGCAGGAGTACGCCCGCTACACGCAACGGTACGAAGTAGAAGCGACGGCCGCCATCCAGAACAAGATTGGCCAGTTCATTTCCGCCCCCATTATCCGTAATATTATCGGCCAGGTTTATTCCTCGATTAATATGAGGGAGATTATGGACGGCCAAAAGATCCTGATCATGAATCTCTCCAAAGGCAGGATCGGTGAGGATAATTCAAGGCTATTGGGAGCTCTTTTGATTACTAAGCTGCAGTTAGCTGCCATGCAAAGAGTTGATATGCCCGAAGAGAAAAGAAAAGACTTCTTCTTGTATGTTGACGAGTTTCAGAACTTTGCCACCACCTCTTTTGTCAATGTTTTGTCAGAAGCCAGAAA
This sequence comes from uncultured Candidatus Saccharibacteria bacterium, assembly GCA_964477885.1. Lineage (GTDB taxonomy): Bacteria > Patescibacteriota > Minisyncoccia > Minisyncoccales > MHMH01 > CAYZHR01. Next base: position 4,492 of record CAYZHR010000007.1, on the reverse strand, counting down.
GTACAGATTAGCTTTGATTTTGGGCCATCAATACATCACCCAAATGGAAGAGGAAGTCAGGGATGCGGTTTTTGGCAACGTCGGGACAATAGTTTCTTTCCGGGTGGGAGCAGAAGACGCTGAATGGTTGGAGAAAGAATTTACCCCTGAATTTATGGCTACTGACCTGGTTAATCTCGGCAAGTACAATATTTATCTGAGATTGATGATTGATGGCTTGGCAGGTCGTCCCTTTTCTGCTGAAACCCTGGGTCCTTGGCCCAAACCGGAAAAATCATACCAAGAGAAAATTATTAAAGTTTCCCGAGAGAGATACAGTACTCCTCGCCAGGAAGTTGAAGAGAAGATTGCGCGTTGGGCCGGCGCCATGGAAGCACCTCAATTTTCCCAAGTATCCTCTCCGGTTCTTTACGACGCCCGGTGTTCCCTTTGCGGCAAAGACACCAAAGTGGTTTTCCAGCCGGACGGCAAGCGGCCGGTTTATTGCAAATCTTGCCGCAATAAATTAGCGAGACCAACTGAGCCAGCCGAACCCGTGGGAGTCGTTCCTTTCTCTTCTCCTAGAAGACCGGAAGACGAAAGGCCCAAACCCAAAAGAAAGGAAGTCAATTTGAGCGAGTTGAGAAAGGCCCTGGAAGAGTCCTTGGATAAAACCGAAACACAAGAAGAAAAACAAAACAATAACAAAGAAGGAATAATTAAGCCGGGAGAAACCATCAAGTTTCAATGAAAGGATTAAAAGATTTCGACGTTAAAAACAAAAGAGTGTTGGTTCGTTGCGATTTTAATGTTCCCTTGGACGAAAAAGGGAACATTTTAGATGATTTCCGGATTAAAAAAACTTTGCCTACCATCAACTACTTGATAAAGAAAGAAGCCAAGATAATTTTAATGAGCCATCTGGGCAGACCGGAAGGGAAAGTTGTAGAGAGTTTAAGATTGACGCCGGTGCAGGACAGGCTGATGGAATATCTGGATATTTCCATCACCAAAGCGCTTGACTGCGTGGGGCCGGAGATTGAAAAATGGACCCGTCAGATGCAGCCGGGCGAAATCATGCTTTTGGAAAACTTGAGATTTCACCGAGAGGAAGAAGGGAATGACGAGAGTTTTGCCAAAAAGTTGTCTCAACTAGGCGATATTTATATTAACGACGCTTTCGGCTCTTCTCATCGCGCTCACGCTTCCATTGTGGGAGTTCCCAAATTCCTGCCTGCCGGCGCCGGTCTTTTGCTGGAAAAAGAAGTTGTGTGCTTAACCAGGTTAAGCACAAATCCGAAGAAGTCGCTGGTGGCGATAATTGGCGGCGCCAAAGTAGAAAAAAAGGCGAAGTTTATTAATAAGTTTTCTGAAATAGCTGACGCCGTTTTGATCGGCGGCCTTATTCAACAAGAGGCTAGAGAGAAAAATATTCAATTCGAGCATCCCGAAAAAATTATTGAGCCCATTGATGAAGCTAAAGATGGAAAAGATATCGGGCCCAAAACTATTGAGCTCTTTAAGGGAAAAATATCTCGGGCTAAAACCGTTTTTTGGAACGGTCCTCTGGGCATGATTGAGAAAGAAGAGTTTGCCCGGGGAACCAAAGCGATCATGCAGGCCATCATTGATTCAGGCAGTTTTTCAGTGCTGGGAGGGGGAGAGACGGTTTCTTTGTTCCAGCAACTCGGTTTGACAGAGAAATTCGGCCATGTTTCCACCGGCGGGGGAGCCATGCTGGCGTTTTTGTCCGGCGAAAAATTACCAGGATTAGAAGCATTAAAATAATTGAGCGAGGTCTCGCCTCAATCAACTAAATGAGTGAGATTAAGAATTTAAAAAAGGCGGCGGAAAGAATTAAAAAGGCGATAAAAAATAAAGAAAGAATTATTCTTTATGGCGATGCTGATTTGGACGGCATCAGTTCCGTGATTATTTTGAAAGAAGCCATCAAAAACTTGGGCGGCCAAGTTGTTGAGATTTATTTTCCTGATCGGGAAAACGAAGGCTATGGATTAAATAAAGAAGCTCTGGACTTTTTAAAAAAACACGCTCCGGCGCTTCTAGTGGTGATGGATTGCGGCATCGGTAATTTCAACGAAGTGAAGCTGGCTAAAAAATTGGGCTTTGAGGTTGTCATTATTGACCACCATGAAATTTTGGAGAAACTGCCTCAAGCCTCCGTTATTGTCGACCCAAAACAAAAAGGAGAAAAATATCCTTTTAAAAAGTTTGCCACCGTTGGAATAATTTTTAAACTCGTCCAGGTGCTTATGGGTGAAAAGATGACCAAGGTTATGGAGAATAATTTTTTGGAACTGGCGGCCTTGGCCACGATTGCCGATATGATGCCCCAAGTCAGCGATAACAAGGAATTTATTGATAAAGGCCTGAAAAACATCCGTCAAACCTGGCGGCCGGGGCTCAAGGCTTTTTTTGAGATGGAGCCGTTTGAAAGCATCGGCGATTTCCGCCAGCAGATTTCCAAAATCATTTCTGTTTTGAACGTGAGAGATATTGAGAACCGCCTGCCGGCCAATTTTCGAGTTTTGACGGTTTCTTCCTCGGCGGAAGCCAAGGAAATCATCAGCCTCCTTTTAGAGAAAAACCAGCAAAGAAAAGAGAAAATAGAAGTCATGCTCGTGGAAGCGGAAAAAAAGGTTTCAGAGAATATTGAAGAGCCGATTGTTTTTATCGGCGACCCTGAATGGGATCTAACTTTATTGAGTCCGGTGGCTTCCATCATCTGCCGCGGGTACCAGAAACCAACCTTTCTTTACAAGATTGAGGAGAAAGAAAGCCAAGGAGCGGTGAGAGCCCCCAAAGGGTTTGATGGGGTCAAAGCCATGATTGGTTGCCGCAAATTATTGGAAACTTACGGCGGTCATCCCCAGGCGGCCGGCTTCAGAATCAAAAACGAAAACCTAGAAAAGTTTAAAAGTTGTTTGGTTAAGTATTTTAAATAGGCGATGAGAATTTTATTCTCATCTTCGCCTTCACTTTCGTTATACGAAAGTTCGGCACATGACTAAAAAAATAATCATCTATACCGACGGCGGCTCCCGAGGCAACCCCGGGCCTTCAGCTATCGGAGTTGTTTTGGGGGACAAAGAATATTCAGAGAACATCGGCGTTCGTACCAACAACGAAGCCGAATACGAAGCGGTGATTTTTGCTTTAAAAAAAGCCAAGGCACTTTTTGGCAAAAAGGCAATTAAAACTTCGGAAGTGGAGGTTAGGTCTGACTCGGAACTTTTGATTAAGCAGCTGAATGGAGAATACAAAATTTTAGAGCCAAAAATCCAGTCATTATTTTTGAAAGCCTGGAATCTCAGAATTGACTTTGGCAAAGTCAAATTTACCTTGATTCCCCGCGAAAAAAACAAGCAAGCCGACCGCCTCGTCAACGAAGCCCTGGGCAGCGAAGCCCGCCGCCAAACCCTATTTTAAATTATTCAACCTACGATGTTGAATGATAAATTTATGAAATATGACAAAAATGATGCGGCCGCACGAATTCTGTCAGATCTCTTGCGGGGTTGACTTTTTCCAAAAATGGAGGTAAAGGGCTTGACACACCTTTTGGGTTTGGTATAATTGGAGTTGATTATGAGAAAAATACAAACCACTTTGAATAAAACCAGCGGTTGATTAACCTGTGATTTTTGTTGCAGGGTTGAGACCGCTTAATCAAGCGGTTTTTCATTTACATATTTCTCATAAAGTTCATTAAAAACTAAATATCGTAATTAATAACGTGGTTATTAATTGCTAGCTAAATAGGTATATATTGCATTTACAGGCAGATGGTGGATGCCTTGGGATATCGAGGCGAGGAAGGACGTGGGGAGTCTGCGATAAGCTTCGGGGAGGTGACTCTCAACCTTTGATCCGGAGATTTCCGAATGGGGAAACCCATCCTGGCTTAAAATCCAGGATAGTCCAGTCTTTAGACTGGACAGCGAACCCGCTGAAGTAAAACATTTCAGTAAGCGGAGGAAAAGAAAATTACATTATTCCCCCAGTAGCGGCGAGCGAAAAGGGAAAAGCCTAAACCGAGTATTTTAATGCTCGGTGTTGTAAGAAGATAACGTCGGGGGCAACCTCGAGGGAGAATATTTAGGTAGAGCTTCGTTAGTTGAACGTTCCTGGAAAGGACGACCAAAGAGGGTAATAGTCCCGTAAGCGAAAACGGCTTTATGCTCCTTGTTATTTCTCTTGAGTACTTCGAGGCACGAAAACCTTGAAGGAAGCCGGCCGGACTATACGGCCAAGGCTAAATACTACGATATCTCCGATAGTGAACCAGTACCGTGAGGGAAAGGTGAAAAGCAGCCCGTTGAGGGCGATGAAATAGAACCTGAAACCATTTTGCCTACAAAGAGTCAGAGCCCCGTTACAATTTTGCGTCTGAATTACTTTGCGCAGTGCGTGCACCGAATAGGTGCATCCCTTGTGGGGCGAAGCGCTGCGCCCCGAAACAGGATGTGGCTATTCGCCACTCGCGCTTCGC
>CAYZHR010000006.1:0-12133 GCA_964477885.1 uncultured Candidatus Saccharibacteria bacterium | reverse complement strand
CACAACAGAAAAAATTTAATTTTAATTTTTTCTGTCCAAGGACTTCTAACGGGGTTGACTTTTTCCACATCTTTTGATATAATTCAACGTACGATGATTAACCAAGTTTTCGACAAAAATTATGCAAGAATTTATCCCATTAGCTGTGGGCATAGTTGCTTTGGGATTGGGCTCAATCTTGGGCTATTATGCTCGTCAATCGATCGCCAAAAAGAGAATTGGAACCGCCGAACAAAAACTTCAGGAAAAAGTCTCTCAAGCTAAAAAAGAAAGCGAAACGATTTTAACCCAGGCCAAGGAAAAAGCGAGCGTTCTGCTTGAAGCGGCCAAGAGAGAAGAAGACCAGCGGCGGGGGGGAATTTTCAGAACCGAACAGTTGCTCCTCAAGCGAGAAAGCGTTTTAGACCAGAAATTGTCGGATTATGAGCAGAGAGAGAAAGAGTTCCGCCAAAAAGTAGAGAAACTCAAAGAAATAAAAGAAACCTTAGAGAACCTGAAAAAAGAGGCTCTGGAGAACTTGGAAAAAATTGCCAAGTTCTCCAAGGCAGAAGCCAAAAAGGAATTGCTGACCGGCTGCGAAAAAGAATTTGAACTGGAAATTTTAGAAAAACTCAAAAAATTGGAACAAACCGGCCAGGAAAGGCTGGAGGCGCGCGCCAAAGAGATTCTGGCTTTGGCCATTCAAAGATGCGCCCTGAACCAGGCCCAGGAAATCACCACCACCACCGTTTCTTTGCCTTCGGACGAAATGAAAGGGAAAATAATCGGCAAAGAAGGCAGGAATATCAGGACGCTGGAGAAGCTGACTGGCGTTGAGATTGTGGTTGACGAAACTCCCGAAGCCGTCGTTATTTCCGGTTTCGATCCCATTCGACGCCAGATCGCCAAGGTTGCTTTGGAGAAACTCATCCAAGACGGCCGGATCCAGCCCGCCCGGATTGAAGAAATAGTCCAAAAGACTCAAGATGAAATAGTTTCTCAAATGAAGGAAGCGGGGGAAACGGCCATTTTTGACGTTGGCATTGTCGGACTTGACCCCAAGATTATCCAACTTTTGGGCAGATTGAAATTCCGGACCAGTTACGGCCAGAATGTTCTTTTGCACTCGCTTGAGGTCAGTCATCTGGCCGGTGCCCTGGCAGCTGAAATTGGAGCCAATATTTCCGTGGCTAAAAAGGCGGGTCTTTTGCACGACATCGGCAAGGCGGTCGATCATCAGGTGGAAGGTTCCCACGTTGACATCGGTATTAAGATTCTGGAGAAATTCGGCATTGAGAAGGAAGTAATCGCTGCCATGAAATCTCACCACGGAGACTATGCGGCCGAGACCCTTGAAGCTGTCGTAGTTGGAGCGGCTGACCAGATTTCCGGCGCTCGGCCAGGAGCCAGAAAAGATAATCTGGAAAACTATCTTAAGAGACTGGGAGAATTGGAAGGCATTGCCAATTCTTTCAGCGGCGTTGAAAAAGCTTACGCCATTCAGGCCGGCCGGGAAATCAGGGTCTTCGTCAGGCCGCAGGAGGTTGACGATTTGGGCGCTCACAAGATGGCCAAAGATATTGCCAGGAAAATCGAAGAAGAATTAAGGTATCCCGGAGAAATCAAAGTCAGCGTCATCAGAGAAAACAGGGTAGTGGAATATGCCAAATAAAAACGATTTAATTCAATCTTTAATCAGGAAAGTCGGTTTGTCTCAAAGACAAGCGGCTGAGTCTTTGAGTACGATTTTAGATGAAATCAGCAAGGCCTTGTCAAAAGGTGAAGAAGTAGTTTTGACCGGCTTCGGCAAGTTTCTGGTTTCGCAAAGAAAAGAAAGAGAAGGAATCAATCCCAAGACCAAAGAAAAGATAACAATCCCAGCCGTAAAGACGCCAAGATTCAAGGCTGGCCAAACCCTCAAAGACGCGGTTAAATAAAACAAAACGAATAGAAAAAGCACGGAGGTCTGTCCTCCGTGCTTTTTCGTTGGAGCGGGCGATGGGAATTGAACCCACATAATCTGGTTGGAAACCAGAGACACTGCCATTGTGTTACGCCCGCATGGTCGGAGTACTCGGATTCGAACCGAGACTAAATCCTCCCAAAGGACTCGTGCTGTCGTTACACTATACTCCGGTGCAGGGCGATTGGCGGGCGGGCAAAGAACTCGTGCCACCATTACACCACGCCCCGTTGTGGATTAAGAATTTTTCGTTAGTAAGGTTAAAATATTCTTTAATAAATTATTCAATTTTTGGTAAGTATTCATATCAGAATAGCGGACTTTACAAGTTCCCTTTGTTTTTCCGATCTTTTTTCCCCTTGGTCGGACTATCGTTTTAGTGAAACGATTTTCGGGTATTTTTGTAATTTTGGACCAGTACGATTCTAAATTTTTTTGATTATCTCCTTGGTGAATTTGCAATTGGAGTTTCAATCTCGATTCATTAATACCGATGTCTTTTCTAAGAAATTCTAGAAAAATTTTAATTATTTCTGGATTAGTATTAGTTAAATCTACAGGATAAATCCAACCATTTTCTCGACGCTTATCTCGGTAAGCCTTAGTTCCTTCAGTCCACCACAGCATGGTGCCGATGATTTGTTGTAGTGTGTATTTCATTGATACATTTTAACATGATCCATGCTGTATAGCAAGAGAGTATTTTATTACCCGCTGCAACTAGAGTCAGTTATTTTCAGTAATGCTTTAAAAAATTAAATATGTTTTTACTTCTAGTTTTTAAAAAGCATGCATACTGCCGGTATACGACACCCCGTGTCCCTCAATCTATCATATTTTCACTTGTTTTTCAACTCGCTCGGTGTATGATACAATTAATTAATAGACGGTAATGGACGGTAAAAAAATTTTAGCCCAACTTAATATCTTTGCTCAGTGCCGCAGATACGGTCTGCCGATTTGGCAATGTCCCCAGTTCATTTTTTTGATAATGGGGACAGTTATCATCGCCACCGCCCTGATTACTTACGCTTTGGGGACTCATTACGTGGTGGATCCCGACACGGTTTCCTTAATTGTCATCGTTCTGACCATAATTCTGTTCGTTATTACCTTTAGCGTGGTCAGGAGCTTGGAGGGGCTGGCTGAAGCCAACCGGTTGAAGTCGGAGTTCATCGGCATCGTTTCGCATCAACTGCGCTCTCCTCTTTCCAACTTGAAATGGGCCATTGAGCTTTTAATGTCGGGTCGCTTGGGAAAAGTCGACGAAAAACAGTTTGAGTATTTCAAGATTTTGCAGGAAAACAGCAACCGCATGGGAGAGTTGGTTGCTGATTTATTGACGGTTTCCCGCATTGAACAGGGGAGTCTGCCTTTCCAGAAGACCGAATTTTTCCTTGAAGAATTGACCAAAGACATCATCGCTGGGTTCAAATATTTGGCCGAAGCTTCCAACGTTGAGGTGAAACTTGAAGCGGCTAACCCCTTGCCCAAAGTTTTGGCTGACCCTGCGCGGGTCAAACTGGTGATGGAAAACCTTTTGGATAACGCCATCCGTTATATTAAAAAAAGCGGTGAAGTTAAAATCAAGATTGCCCCTGCAGGTAAATTCTTGCTTTTTGAAATAAAAGATACCGGCGTGGGCATTCCCAAAGAAGACCAGAGACACCTTTTCCAGAAGTTCTTTCGCTCGAGCAACGTTTTAAAGCATCAAACTCAAGGTTCTGGACTCGGCCTTTACATCGCCAAATCAATCATTGAGAGGTCGGGCGGCAAAATGGGATTTCAATCATTAGAAAACAAAGGGTCGACATTTTGGTTTACATTACCAATTAAATAATTAAATAATCATAATCCGAATAATACGAATCTATATCCGAATGATACGAATATTCGTAGCATTCGAATAATTATTCGTAGAATTCGCATTATATTCTATGCCTAAAAAAATACTTTTTGTGGAAGACGAATCAGCCCTCCAGAAGACCTTCGGCGATATTTTGAAGCAGGAAGGTTACGAAATGATCAGCGCTTTGGACGGCGAGGCCGGTTTGAGTCTGGCTAAGACCGAAAAGCCGGATTTAATTTTACTCGATTTGGTTTTACCGAAAATGCACGGGTTTGAGGTTTTGAAGTCTTTAAAAGAAGACGCCGGGACCAAAGATATCCCCATTATCGTTCTGACTAACCTGGAATCAACCGGAGACGTTGAAAAGGCCTTGGAATTAGGGGCGACCACCTATTTGGTCAAAGCTGATTACACTTTGGAGGAAGTGCTAAGCAAAATACAAAAAGCATGCAAATAGAGCCGCAACAACTTAAAGCCTTTTTGTTGGACGCTGGCTTGGCGACTGAATCTCAATTTGAGAAGGCTTTAAAAAAAGCTAAGAATACCAAACAGTGGGTGGGCGACGTTTTGGTTTCCGAAGGAGTCATCAACCAGGAAGAATTAATTAAACTGGAGGCCTATATTTTAGGTATACCTTTCATCAACCTGGAAAAAGACAAGATACCGCCCGACATTTTGAAAATTATTCCCGAACCGATTGCCAGGTCCCACAACATCATCGCCTTTAGAAAGGAAGGCCAAAACCTGGAAGTAGCCATGCTTGACCCGGCCGACCTGCGCACGATTGAATTCATCAAGAAAAAAGCTGATTTAAAAATTTTACCCAGATTAACTACGCCCGAAAGCATTAAAAACGTTCTCAAACAATATCAAAAAACCCTGGAAGCGGAGTTCGGAGATATTATTAAAAAGGATGCCGGGGAGATAAAAACAATAAAGGAAGAGGAAGCTGAAGAAAAAGCGGAATTGGAAAAAATTGCTCAGGAGATGCCGGTCATCAGAATCGTCGATACCTTGATCAAGCACGCTATTTTGGGCAGGGCTTCCGACATTCACATTGAACCGACCGAAAAAGAAGTTCAGGTTCGCTACCGGATTGACGGCGTTTTGAGAGACGCTATGACTCTGCCAAAACAGGTGAGTTCCGGGATCGTTGCCCGCATCAAGGTGTTGGCCAATCTGAAACTGGACGAACATCGGCTGCCCCAAGACGGCCGGTTTAAAATCGAGGCCGAAGACTACAAATACTCCCTCCGAGTTTCCATTTTGCCGGTTTTTGACGGTGAGAAAATTGTCATGCGTCTTCTGCCGGAAGGCGCCAAGGCTTTCACCTTGGAAGAGCTGGGTTTAAGAGGAGAGGCCTTGGAAAGGGTTGAGGATAATTTAAAAAAGCCGGTCGGCATGGTTTTAGTGACCGGACCCACCGGCTGCGGCAAAACGACTACCCTCTATTCAATGATGGAGATTTTAAACACCCCCGGCGTCAATATTTCAACGATTGAAGACCCGGTGGAATACCGCATGCCGAGAATTAACCAGACCCAGGTGAGGCCGAAAATCGGCATGACATTTGCCAACGGCTTGCGTTCTTTGGTCAGGCAGGACCCCGACATTATTATGGTCGGAGAGATTAGAGACAACGAGACAGCCGGCCTAGCCATCAATGCCGCCTTAACGGGCCATTTGGTCCTTTCAACCCTGCATACGACCAATGCCGCTGGCGCCGTTCCTCGTTTGATTGACATGAAAGCTGAGCCCTTTTTAATTTCTTCGACTTTGAATGTAATTTTAGCCCAAAGACTGGTGAAGAAACTGTGCAAGGAAAAAGAGAAATATTATTTAAAAGATTCAGAGTTGAAAAATATTGCCAAGTATTGCAATCTGGACAGAATCTTGGAAATTTTAAAAGAAGCAAAATTGGCGAAACCCAAACAGTCTTTAAAAGATATTCCTTTTTGCCGACCCAAACAAAGTAAAGAATGCTCCGACGGCTACAAGGGAAGGATTGGGATTTACGAAGTTTTGGCCGTGACCGGATCGATTAAAGAGCTGATTGTTAAAAAATCAACCTCTACGCAGGTTCAGGCTCAGGCCCAAAAAGAAGGCATGCAGACTATGGTGGAAGACGGTTTCATCAAAGCCGCCCAGGGGATTACCTCAATCGAAGAAGTTCTCAGGGTTATTATTGATTAGAATCCGAAGCACGAAGCACGAAATCCGAAACAAATTCAAATGGCTAAAATTCAAAATTCAAAACACCTTTTAAACATTTAGGCTCTGTGCTTAACCAGGTTAAGCACAACTCTTATGAAAAGGAAGTTTCCATTTGTAACCGGAAAAATCTACCATATCTATAACCGAGGCGTGGCAAAGTGTCCCATCTGTAATAAAGAGGCGGATTCCTGGAGGTTTTTACAAGGACTGTGTTTATTTAATGATGTCAAAAGCGCCACCAACATACTTTGGCAGATGGAACGCAATCGCGGTCGACTCACACTAAATGTTTTGAAGGACTATATTATAGCTCAAGGAATTGAAAGAAAACCGCTTGTGAGGATTATGGCCTATTGTATGATGAGAAATCATTATCATTTGCTGGTTGAGGAAATTCAAGAAGGTGGTATTACGAAATTTATGCAAAAACTCGGCCTTGGTTACGCGCGTTATTTCAATAACAAATACGAAAGGGTGGGAAGCTTATTTCAGGATAAATTTAAGAGCGTTCTTGTAGATAACGAGACATATCTTCTATATTTACTAGTCTATATTAATGTGCTGAATCCAGCAGACCTTACAGCGTCAAATTGGAGAGAAGAGGGGATAAAGGATATCGAATCGGTGTTAGAGTTTGCGGCGAACTATCCTTGGAGTACCCACCAGGAATATATAGGAAAACGGCATTCGCTTATTATTGAAAAGGGAATCTTAGAAGAGATATTACCCACTCCTCAAGCATATCTTGATTTGGTAAGGGCGGTGCTGAGCGAGAAAAAGTATGAGGAAATTATTCACCTTACATTCGAATAATTTAAGCTATGGGCAGCGTGCTTAACCAGGTTAAGCACGCTGCCCATTGATGATTTTCGGCTCCAGAAACAAACGTGAGTAAATCAAATCTTCTAAAAATTGTAGTATTTGTGCCTGGATTACATGCAGATGCGGTTCGTGAGGCTATGGGTAAAGCAGGAGCTGGAAAGATTGGCAATTATACTTTTTGCAGTTTTTCTTCCAAGGGGGTTGGTAGGTTTAAGCCAGAGGAAGGTGCAAATCCAGTAATAGGTAAGATTGGGAGATTAGAATTTGTGGAGGAGGAGCGGATAGAGGCTGTGTGTAATCGAGAGCAGATAAAGGAAGTAGTAAGTGCGATTAAGAAGGTTCATCCCTACGAAGAAGTTGCATTTGATATCTATCCACTGGAAAAAACATAATTCGAATTTCGAATTTAAAATATTGTGGCGAAATATTTTTTTAATGCTAAATCTCAAAAAGGCGAACCCTATTCGGGAACCTTAGAGGCGAAGGATGAATCGGAATTAGCCAGGACCCTTCGTCAGCAAGGCTATTTTTTGATTTCTGCTTCCGGGCAAAAAGAAAAAAAGGAAAAAAAGTTTGAGCTCTCCATTCCTTTTCTGGGCGGAATTCCCCTGCAGGAGAAAATTAACCTGGCCAGAAACCTCCAGGTGATGATTTCGGCCGGCGTTTCCCTGCCCAAAGCTCTGAACACCCTATCCTTACAATCGAAAAGCAAAAAACTGAAGAAAGTCTTGGTGGAAATATCCGAAGAAATCATGAAAGGAAAGAATTTTTCCGATTCCCTGTCTCGCTACCCGGACATTTTTTCAGAACTTTTCTGCAACATGGTTAAAGTAGGGGAGGAGTCGGGGTCTCTGGAAGAAAACTTAGGCATTTTATCTCGTCAGATGGAAAGGGAATACGAACTTAAGTCAAAAATTAAAGGAGCTTTGATGTATCCGGCGGTAATAATTCTGGCGATGGTCGGCATCGGCATCATGATGTTGGTTGTCGTTGTGCCGCAGCTGGCCAAAACTTTTGAAGAGCTGGAAACAGAGCTTCCTTTAACCACCAAAGCGGTTATTTTTCTCGGCACTTTTTTAGTCGAAAGATGGTATCTGGCTGTTTTAATCTTGGTTATCCTTGTCTTTCTGGTTCAAGCCGTTACCAAAATGAGGACGGGCAAGAAAACCTTCGACAAAATTGTCCTGAAAATTCCCATCATTTCCCCCCTCATCAGAAAAACTAACGCTGCCTATACTGCCAGGACCCTGTCTTCCCTTATCGCCTCGGGAGTGTCTTTAATCAGATCGTTGGAAATTGTTGCCAATACTTTAGGCAATTTTTATTTTAAAGAGGCGATTGCCCAGGCCCAAGAGAAAGTTCAAAAGGGAGAAAAGCTTTCCCAGGCCTTGAAGCCTTACCAAAACCTTTATCCCGCTTCCGTCATCCAAATGATAGAAGTGGGAGAGGAAACCGGAGAGACGGTGCAGATTCTGGCTAAGCTGGGTGATTTTTTTGAAGAGGAGATAAGCCGGGCGACGAAAAATCTGGCCGCCGTGATTGAACCGATTTTGATGCTTTTTATCGGCGGAGTAGTGGGATTTTTCGCCGTTTCCATGGTGCAGCCGATGTATTCGATGTTAGAAGGTATCAAATGACAATTTTCAATTCTAGAAAAGGTTTTACTTTTATTGATGTTTTGGTCGGCACCGCTTTAGTGTTGATTGTTTTTATGGGAATTTTCGGGGCCTACCAATTAGGGATGAAAATTGTTAGCCAGTCAAAGTCCAGAATCATCGCCACTGCCTTAGCTAATCAAAAAATCGAGATGGTCAGAAACCTTTCTTATGATGACGTGGGCACGGTTGGCGGCATTCCAGCAGGCACTATTTTGGAAACGGAAAACATTACTCGCAACAATATCGATTACACTGTTAAAACTACTGTTGTCTATATTGATGATTCTTTTGACGGTTTAGCACCGACTGATGCCCTATCTTCAGATTATAAGAGGGTAAAAGTAAGGGTTTGGTGGTCGGGCAGATTCGGCGGCGAAGTTAATTTGGTGACTGACGTAGTGCCCAAAGGAGTAGAATCGGAAGCTGGCGGCGGTACTTTACAGATTTCTGTGTTTGATGCTTCGGGACTCGGCGTTGCTCTAGCCAGCTTACACGTAGTCAACATTGAAGTTTTACCAACGATTGATGCTTGGTATCAGACTGATATTTACGGAGAATTGGTTTTGGTTGGTGCGCCATTAGCAGTTGAGGCTTATCAAATTACTGCCTCTAAAAGTACTTACAGCACTGAAAGAACTTATGGAGTGGAAGAGATTGCCACTCCTTCAAAACCTCATGCTTCAGTTTACGAAGGTCAATTAACTGAGATTAGTTTTTCGATTGATAGGTTAGCCAACTTCTCAATTCAGACTACCGGCACTAGAGGTCAAGGCTACCCCCCAATTAAAGACGTACCTTTTACCCTCCAGGGAGCAAAAATAATTGGTACCGATGCTGAAGAAAACCCAGTTTATAAGTATTTTGAGATTTTTCTGACCGGCGGCGCTGGCAAACTGGACATAGAAAATTTAGAATGGGATTCCTATACCTTTTCGGTTGATAAAGCAGTAACTGGTTTAGATTTAATTGAAGTTGAATCTCCTTTCGGCGCTACCACTACCCAACCAATCGACCTGCTGCCAAACAGCACTGAAGAAGTTAGATTAATTTTAAAGGCCGAGAATTCTCTTTTGTTGACCATTAAGGATTCAACCACCCTGTTGCCAATTTTTGCTGCTTCTTGCCAAGTGGGCGAAGAACAACGGCCAACCGATGAAAACGGCCAGGCATTCTTTATTCCCTTAACGCCGGCCACTTATAATTTAGAGATTTCAGCCGCTGGTTATCAAACTTACACCGGCACCATAGGGGTTTCCGGCGACACTACTTTAACAGTTAATCTAATTAAACTGCCATGAGAGGGTTTACTCTCATTGAAACCATCGTCACCATTGCTATTTTCGCTCTCATCATGGGAGTTGTTTCTGGTTTTTTAGTCGTTGGTTATCGCGTCCAAGGTTATACTTTTCAGCAAGCCGTGGCCATTGGCGAAGCCAGAAAGGGGGTAGAAATCATGGTTAAAGAAATCAGAGAAGCCAGACCAGGTGATGATGGTTCATACATTATTGAAAAAGCGGATAATTATGAATTTATTTTTTATTCAGATATTGATAAAGATGAGGCCACCGAAAGAGTGAGATATTTTATTGAAGGTACCAATTTTAAAAAAGGCGTCATTGAACCCCAAGGTTGGCCGATTACTTATAATCCAGCTAATGAAAACATCGTGGTTTTATCTCAATATGTCAGGAACCTGCCACCAATTTTTCATTATTACAATGGTCAAGGCGAAGAGTTAATAGACTTGCCTACCCGATTAAAAGATACTAAATTAATGAAAGTTTATTTGGTGATTAATATTGACCCCAGCCGACCGCCGCAGAACTTTGAATTAGAGTCGGCTGTGCAAATTAGGAATCTTAAAACCAATCTATGAATAGCTCAAGAGGAATTATTGTGACTTATGTTTTAGTTTTTGGTGGAATTTTTCTTATTTTACTTTCCGGAATTTTGGGTTTTATTTTATTGCAGCATAAACAATCTTTACAGAAAGTTGCCTGGACGGAATCTTTAGAGATTGCCGAAGCCGGCATCAATTATGCCAGGTGGCATTTGGCTCACGCTCCTTCAGACTTTAATTTTTCCGGAACATATGATTATAAAGACCCCGAAGGCGAGGTAATCGGAAGTTATGTTATAGAGATTACTCCGCCTTCTGGCTGTGATTCATCTGTCAAGATAATATCAACTGGTGCCACCTTGCAGTATTCTCAGGTTCAAAGAAAAATTGAAGTCAAATATACCAAACAAGCTTTAGTCAAATATGCTTTTTTAACCAATAGCAATGTTTGGTTTGGTGAAGAAGAATCATTAAGAGGACCAGTTCATTCTAACGGCGGTATCAGAATGGACGGCAGCCAGAATTCTCTTTTTACTTCAGCCAAAGAAACTTATCTCTGTGGCGAGGAACACGGCTGCTCCCCATCCCAAGAAAAACCGGGCATTTGGGGAGAGGGCGAGGGAGGGGAAAAAGGTTTTTGGCAATTTCCCGTACCTTCGGTTGATTTCAATTCAATCACCCAGGATTTAGCTGTTTTAAAAGCCGATGCGCAAAATTTCGGTATTTATATTTCTCAGCCGGTTGACCACGGCTATCATTTGAATTTTCAAGCCGATGGCACAGTTGATATTTACCGAGTTAAAAAAGTTAAACAGAAAGTTTGGGGTTGGGATGGTGAAAATTGGGTTTATGAATCAAATGATATTGATTCGGAAGAACTTTACGGCAGCTATGCTTTGCCAGCTAGTTGTGCCCCCATTTTTGTTGAGAACATTGTTTGGGTTGATGGGGTAGTTAATGGCAGGGTTACGGTAGTGGCAGCTTCTTTGCCGGAGAAACCCAGTAAACTTCAAAAAATTATTATTGCGGGCAACATCGATTATGCTAATTCAAATTCTGTTCTGGGTTTAATTGCCCAAAAAGACATCTTAATACCTCTTTATTCGCCAAATAATTTATCAATTAAGGCTAGTATGTTGGCGCAAAAAGGCCATGTTTTCCGTTACTACTACCCGCCTTGGTCATCAGAGCCCTACAAAACTTATGCTCTGAGAAACTACATTGAAACTTACGGTTCAATTATTACCAATACGATGTGGACTTTTTCCTGGGTAGATGAAGGCGGCAATACCATTTCTGGTTATCAACAGACCGAAATGATGTACGACCCAAACTTAACTTACAATCCACCGCCTTATTTCCCAACCACTGGAGAATATGAGTTTGTCAGCTGGGAAGAACTGCAATAAAAAACGGAGTCACCCAAGGGTGACTCCCTACTTGTTATTTGACGTAGCCGTACTTTTTTAATAGGCCGTACTCCACTCTTCTGGCGTTTTCTTTCTCCACCCATTCCTGATGGGCGATCAAAAGAGAAGTGTTCGTATTCATAATCTGTATAGTGCCGTGGTGGATGTCTCTGCCATGATAACCCCAATAATCAGTGGTTAAGTAATCGGTTGGCAGACCCAACCCTTCTTTGGCAAAAATACCGGTGACTTGAACATGCTGGCCAGTTTGAATATCAGACAAGTCGTTTCCGAGTCCAGATACTCGGGTATCTTCGCCAATGCCGATTTTCATCGGCTCTATCCACCACTCCTCGTTGGGCCTGATGGGGCTGTTTTGAATTTCGATGTAGTCATTGG
>CAYZHR010000005.1:0-12847 GCA_964477885.1 uncultured Candidatus Saccharibacteria bacterium | reverse complement strand
ACCGTGCCTAAAACGCCATTAATGAATTTGCCCGAACTTTCTCCCCCGAAAGTCTTGGCCAGTTCAATCGCTTCGTTAATGGCCACTTTGGGCGGCACTTCCTCTTTTTTGCTGTACAACAATTCGTAAAGCCCCATTCTCAAAACGTTCCGGTCAACGATGGTGATCTGCTCGAGCGGCCATTCGGGAGCCGCCTTCTCGATGATTTTGTCTATCTGGCTGAGGTGGGTTGAGACTCCCTTGGCCAACTGCCAGACAAAATCGGTATTCTCCAAGCCCGGCCCGTATTCCTGGATATTTTTATCAACAATCTTATCTAAAAACTCGGGCTTTTTGCCGTTGAAGTCCCACTCGTACAAACTCTGCATCGCTATTGACCTTGATAAGTGCCTTGATGCCATAACTAAATGTTAAATGATAAATTTTAAATGAATTTTAAATTTCTAAATGTTTAAAAATTGAACCATTAAAAATTGATTGAAAATTGAAAATTGAAAATTATTTTTTGGATAGCCCTTCCCAACTCAAGCCTTTCTCTTTCTTCGCTTCCCCTTTCTCGGCCGCCTCTTTGGCTTTCAATTCTCTTTCTTTCTGTTTCTTTTCTTTCTTGGTCAGTCTCTTCATGACATCAATAACTTCGTGGCTTTTATAATAGCCGCAATTCTCACAAACGGTGTGAGGCAGAACAGGCTTGCCGCACTTGGGACAGGAATGCAAAATAGGCGCCTTTAAACCGAGGTGCATTCTTCTTTTGTTGCGTCTTGATTTGGTATGACGTTGTTTAGGTACGGTCATCAAAACTCAGTTTAGAAAAATCCGTCGAAAAAGTCAACAATGCCAGCAAAAACTTTCTTCAACCAGCTAATGGGCGATACTTCTTTATATTCTGGCAAGGGAAGTTCGATTTTTAGTAAAGTGCCCTCGGCTGGTTGGGATGAGCAAGAATAGCCATCAGAATCAGTAATTTCCAGTTTCACTTTGTTGTCGGTAGCCGAAAACAAAATATGGGGATAATGAGAATTGGTGCTGGTCTCATCAATAAAGACGCCGTCTCCTTCAATAATACTCCAAAGGTAGGCGGAAATTGTTGACCCACCGAAAGTTTCTGAAGCATCGGGGTCAAAAATCACTACTTCTCCCTGGCTAGGCTCTGTCGGAAGCCAGCTAAATTCAGTCCAGGGATAGGCATGTTTTGGGGTTTTGAAGTTGTGAGAGTTTGACCATTCTGACCAATTATCGTGGTCGTCCTTGACTCTGACTCTCCAAAAATAAGTCGTATTCCATTCGAGCTCTGATATCCAGTCCGAATCATCGTCATGGGAAAGATCTAAAACATAGGCAGTGGCCGCCAGGTTAACGAGGTTGTTGAATTTCGGGGCTTGAAAAGCGCTGTTATCATCAACCTCAACTTCGTAAGCAGTTTGAGGATCGCCATCGGGATCAGAATAGGTCCAATGTAAAGTAGCTATGCTTTTGTCTCTAAATGTACAGTGGCTCCAACTGACTCCCGAAGGTTTATAGATATCAGGAATTTCTGGTTTGTTCGGCGGTCGATTGGTCACGCACTTAAGTTCATCTTGAAGGCAAGTCAAATCCGTTTGACCCAGCAGGTCTTTAGCCTGTCCGCAGGCATCGTACTCCCCTACGCTGCTACAGGTAAACTGGCAAGAACAGGAAGCCGAACTGCCAAAAACTGAACAATTCTGAATACAAGGTGAAGTAACATTGCACTCCGAAAGATTTCCATCAATATCAGAACAATTTACGGTAATGGTGGCTGTCCCTCCGATGAGTCGAGTAAGGGCTCCGGCCGATTGGCCAAGAGCCAAAAAAAGGAGCGGGGCCAAAAGAAGAATGATAAATTTTTTATGAAGTGGTTTGAACATAAGATTGACTTCGGTTGGAAAATTCAGGATGATCCTGCCTCCAGCCAAGAAGGATTTGAGCGTCTTTGCTATCTTCTGATATTTTTTTAAATAAATATTCAAAGGCCGCCTTCTGCCAATGACACTCAAAACTTCTGGGAATTTTAGGGTAAAGGCCATTTTCTCGACCATAGACATCTGACAAACAATGACGGCAATAAGCCATAAAGGGACAAGAACTGCAAATCGGAGTCAGGTCAGGAGAAAGAGTAGCTAAAGGAAGAGCTCTTGACCTGATGGCCGGATAGTCATCCTTGTCAACATGGCCTAAATCGAGAAACCCTTGCCCACGGGTAGCGTCGCACCCGTTTATCGTACCGTCGTAATTATAAGAAAGGATGGAAAAGCCGGCTCCACAAGGTCGGCGATGGCACATGGACCGACGTTGAGGAGATAAAATGTTGGTGATGAAATAAGAGGCGTCAAGTTCTCTGACTTCTATCCCTTTTTTATTTAAAGCCAGACAATATTCCACTCCTTTTTTCCAAAAATTGTAAAAATCTTCGGGCTCCATTTTCAATTCCTGAAAACTGGACAAAGCCCGGCCGCTGGCCCGAAATGGCTTAAAAAATATTATCTTTTCTCCAATTTTAAGATATTCGTCGATAATGGCTTCGGGACCGTATTGCAAAGAGATATTGGTAATGACCGGAATGGCGTGAACATTTATTTTGTAATCATTCTTTAATTTTTTAAACCAATAAATAACTTTATCGTAACTGCCTTCCCCGCCCACAAAAGGTCGGTGCTTGTTGTGAAGGTCTTTGGGGCCGTCGAAGGAAACGCACGGGGTTATGCCCATCTCCTGAATCTCTTTAGCTATTTTATCAGTCATTAAACTCAAATTCGTTGTAAAAGAAAACCGGAATTGTAAGTTTTTCTCCTTCGCCCTTTTTCTGCCTTCTTCAAATATAAACTTGACTAAATCCCATTTCAAAAGGGGTTCTCCTCCCTCAATAATTATTTGGCAACCTTTCTGTATGGGAATGGAAAAAATGAAATCTAAAACTTTCTTGGCTGTCTCTATTTTCATTTCGTTCTCTCTGGGCGTGGCATCCGGGTGGCAATAAATACAATTGAAATTACATTGATTATTGACTGCTATCACATGATAGGCGGTCGGCAGATACAAATAATTATTTTGTATCCTCAGGTCATTGACCGCTTTTCTCATTCCTTTCGGGGTCAAGATAATGCCTGCTTCTTCTAATTTCTTGAATAATTCGGAACCCTCATTAATCTTACCTGATTTAAGCAACTGGTATTCGTCGTTAGACAAAATATTCCATCCTCCATGCCGCGTGGTAACTAAAATTCCCGACCCGAGCGGAAAAGGAAAGAATTCGTTTATCAGTTGGGTTTTTTGTCCGATAGAACCAAGCATTGTTTATTTTACTTCCTTTTTAAAGTAACTTTGCTCAGATGGCGGCAGTTTTACGTCAGGGGGCGTAGCAGAAAGAGGTGCTGGCGAACGATAAGCCGGGGGAGGCGTTGAACGAGAAAAAGAAGGGGGCGTTTGAGGCAAAACGGCTGCTTTAAGCATGGTTTCTCTGATTTTGGCGTGCTTTTTGCTTTCTTCACCTTCAACGAAAGAACTGATTAACTGAATATTGAATTCATAAGCCAGTTCTTCCAAATCTGATTTTGTCACTGCCTTGTTGGGAATGATGGTGACAATGATTATTTTATCCTCTCCCTCAACAACCACTTTGCCGTCTTCAATAAAATGATAGGCCGCCTGTAAAATGACTGCTTTCGGGAAAAGAAGCGGAGAAATCTTAAAAGAAACGGTCTGACTGGAGGAATCGATTTTAAAATTATATTTTTTCATTGCTCACCCGCTATTTTACTTCTACTTCGGCTGAAGGCGCAGTATTGGCTGGCCAATCACTAGGCCAGCCACCGCCGTCTCCGCCTCCTCCGCCGCCGTCTCCACCTCCTGAAGTTATCAGACCTAGATGGTCATATTCCCAAGAAGGATGTCTAAAAGCAGCATACCAAGCGCCGCCGTTTTGCACCTCGTCGCCCACTGAAACAATTTCAACTATAACCTCCTGGCCACCGGTAATATTGCCGTCGGCATCGTACTCATAGACGTAAATAAGGGTATGGCCTCCCTCAGCGCCCGCTATATTATCGTATTCGCCGCTGCCAATTGAAGGATATGGCCCATCGCCCGAATCCCAGGTAGAAGATACCGGCTCTTGAGTTGGCTCATAATTTATGTAATCGCCGCTCCAAGTGTTTGACCAATCGCTCGGCCAAGTATAATCCCAATCACTCGGCCAGTCGCTCGGCCAGTAATCCCAATAATCCCAGTTGCTCGGCCAGTCGCTCGGCCAGTAATCCCAATAATCCCAGTTGCTCGGCCAGTTATCCCAATAATCCCAGTTGCTCGGCCAGTTATCCCAATAATCCCAGTCGCCAGACCAATAGTCGCCCCAGTCGCCCGACCAAGCATCGCCCCAGTCGCCAGACCAACCATCATCCCAAGCCTGAACAATTTTAGGAATCAGCCCGCCGGCAATAAAACCGCCAATGCCCAAAGCCAAAGCCTGCAACTTCCCGATACTGCCTTTTTCGCCAGCGATAAAGCCGATTAATTTTCTTTTTCTGCTTTTTTTCTCCATAGTTTTTAAAGGATAAATAAGATGGCGCAATAAGTGCCGATTAAATTCGGTTTCGAGTCGGTCATTTTTTCTTTAAAGCCGCCGGTCAAATAAAATTTATCGATTCCCGCAATAATCTCTTTTAACTCGGGCCGAAAATTATAAAACTTTTGCAGTTGATAAAGCCAATAAACTTGTTTGATATCGGTCAAGTCGTTGGAACCGATTTCGTCCAATTTTTCTTTGTCAAATTCAACATCTTCATTCTTGAAACAATTGTTGTTGATGGTCTCAAGACCATTAAAATAGGCCACAATGGAAGTTTGATAATATTTCTGCCTCAAATAATCCTCGCTAGGAATTTCGCTGGAATGGTAGTTGCAGTAATAATTCATATAAAGAGGTGCAATTCTTGTTTCTATCTCTTGTTGGTCAACATCGGCCAGATTATCATAGATTCCCAAAACAGCTCTTTGGTATTGGGGGTCCAATTTAGCTGGCTCTAAGTTTTCGTTCTCTAGAGAATTACTTTTTAACCAATCTAAATTTATGACTTGGCCTAAATCCTCTTGATATTTAAGGCCAATCGCCAAAGCCTGGTCAGTCGAAAAGACCGGTTCTCTGCCTTCTTCTGAATAGTAGCCGGCTGAAGCATAGTAAGAGCGCACTTTCCCGAGTACTGCTTCGGGAGTTATCTCGGAACGAGGATTTCTTTTCAAGTTTTGGATTATTTGAACGCCGTAATAAGTGGCTTCCAGCGACGGAACGGAATCATCGGCTAATTTAAACTGATTTTGCCCATTATCATATAACCCACCGGCGAATTGGGCCATTGTTTCTCTTAAATCAGCGACAAAAGAGTCGTTTTTAATCATTGCCTCTCTTTCTGGCGGATAAAGTCTTTCCCAGACCCAATCGGAAAACATGCTTTTGCTGATTTCTCTCGCGAAAAACCACCAATAGGCCAGTCCGCCGACGGCTATCAAAATTACAATAACGATGATTAATTTAATTCGACCGATTATCATTATCTAATTTTAACAAAATTTAATTAAATAGTTAATAGGCCCTTTAAAAAATATGTCAAGAGTGCTCCGCCGAATAAAATTAAAGCGAAGGGTATGGTTTGGGAAATCCTCAATTCTCCGAAGCCCAACAGTTTTTTTTCGCGCAATGACTTAATCTCCACAATCTCTTCTTTGCTTAGGCCATCGGGGTTAAAACCGATCAAAGGCTGCCATTTGACTCTCTGCCTCAATAATACCAGGAAAGTCAGGAAAGTGATAGGTTTTTTGACGAACCTGCCCTTTTCTTCAACCACCATTTCGGCCGGAACCATTCCTTCTTCCAGTTTATCAATTTTCACATTATGGGTAAAGAGGGATGTGGATAGGGTAAGCAAAACGAAAAGAAAAAAAATGAGCAACAGGAAAGCCGAAATGAACAGAAGCGAATTGGGGTTGAAAAGAGGCAAATTGAAAATTAAAGAAAGGGTAATCGTCAGAAGAATGAGGCCGGCAAAAAAATATTTCAAATCTATTTTAAATTTTTGCTCAATCACCCAAAAAAGCAGGAAGATAAGCGTCAGCCAGACCGGATAGCCGATTCTTAGGGGCAGAAATTGGGAGATAAGAAAAGTTAAACAGAAAATAGCGGTAATTGTCAAAAGAAGCTGTAAAATGAATTTCAGCTTAAAATTGTTCAAGAAAGCTTGTTTTTTTTCTTGGAGATTGGTTTTAGCCATTGCCTGGAAAAATAAAAAGAAGAATAAGGGTATGGCTGAATTGATTAAAATGGCAATACCGGGGAAATAATCAACGCTTTGGCGGTAAAAAGTTGCCGGGAACAGAAAATTAAGAGCCATGAAAAGTTTGGCATCGGCCGCCGACCACAACCCGGCCAGCCAGACGATTACCCCGATGAATACGGCGCTCAGAATATTCAAGAAAGAGGCTAAGGGAAACTCGAGAAAGGCCTTGGTAAAAAAAATATTGATGAGGATTGATACCAGAACCAAAGACAAAAGAGAATAATTTTTAATTTTTCCTTTTTTCAAATCGTAATAGGAAATCCCAACTCCAAAAATTAATAAAACTATAAGGATAGGGTCCATGATTCTTTATATTATATAAAAGCCACTGACATTACGCCAGTGGCTTTTAGTCTAGGTAATATGGAATTACCAGGCTATTATAATTCTTTCGACTTCGTACGATTTTGTCCAACTCTCCAACTTGAAGCTCTCTCCGATAACGGGCTCTGGCGCCACTTCGTCGGTCGTTGGGCTAATATAGATTATCCCTTTATCAGTGGTCTCAAAAGCAACCAGATACCACGGCTGGTACGACGTGAATTTCAGATACACGGTGGCTGCCCTGAATCCCCATTTCTCCGCACTGTTGTTTAAATCGGCGGCGAAATTGATTATTTGATAATCAGGGATGACATACTTGTGCTTATTAGTGAAGTCCATCGCCACGAAATCAATCACTTCCTGGTAGGTCGGGATTATCAGGCCGGCACTTCGACCCAGTTTTGTCTCCAGTCTTCTGATCACATCACTCAGCTCCTGCAACTGGGTGTTCTTCTCGGTAATTTTAGCATCCCGTTCGGCGATTGCCGCGTTGTGACCAGCAGCTTCGCTCTTTAATCTGTCTAGCTCCTTTGTTTGTTTGTCGATTGTCGCCTCTTGCTTGTCAATCATTATTCCATCCTCTTTGACTTGAGTCTTGGCACTTACGAGTTCTTTTTCAAGGTCACTTATCTTGACCGTGTACTCTGTCATCCCGGCGTTTTTTTTCTCAATAACCGCATCTCGTTCGACAATGCCAGCTGCCAATTGACCCTTCTCTTGACAGACAAACCATAAACCTACACCTGAGCCAATCAGTAAAAACACCAGCAAGCCAATAATAATCTTTACCTTCATGCTCCTTTTCCCTCCTTCTTTTTATTTTAAGAACTCCTTTTATTTTATTCTGACACGAACCAATAAAAAAGTCAATACCAGAAAGCCGGCTAACATCAGAATCCAATCGCCGAATTGATTATAGAATGTCTTTTGGGAAAAAGTTGGGACTTGGCTGGAAAGAACTTGGTTTTCAAAATTGGCAGTTTTTTCCACCATTCCTCCTTTTGGGTCAATCATATAGGAGTTGCCGAAATTGGTTGCCCTGACTAGATACCTGCCGTTTTCCGCTGCCCGGAATTGGAGCATGGTCTGGGTTTGAGAGTCGAGGTTCTGGGAACCATCGGCAAAAGCCAAACTTCCTAAATTGAAAAGTATTTGAGCTCCTTTTTGGGTTACCTGGCGGGAAAGCACTGGCGAGAGAACTTCTGAACAAAAAAGAACGCCGCCTTGGAAGTTATCGTCGTCTGACAGTAAAACCGTTTCTTCGCCTTTTTGATAACTGCGGGAACTAGTAACCCTACTAACCCATTTTTGATTAATTGCTTGGCCAGGCTTTTCAATTAAGTAAGGCAAGTAATCGCCAATAGGCACCAAGAGCATTTTTTTATATTGGGATAAGACACCTCTTTGAGAGCTATAAAGAGTAGCCACCATTCCTTCAGAATCAACCACCAAAAAATCTTTTTCTGAAAGTTCGGCTAACACCTCTCGAGCTGCCAGCTGTGATAAAAATTGGGCATTTTCCGGTAGAACCAGGACATTGAAATCAGGGGAAGATTGGTAGGCCCGGGCAGCTAAGTCTTTCTGAATTTGAAATCTTTCTTGAATTGTCTTTTCGGTTGGTTGTAAAAAAGAGGGGAATTTAGTCTGCAAAATAGCGACTTTCAATATCTGGCTCTCCTCCCCTGAACTGACGGGAATGGGATAAAAATAACTTAGGCAAATAAAGAGAAAAATAACTAAAATGATAAAAGGAGAAATTTTATTTGATTTCTTAACCAGAAGGAAAATCAAAACATTGACCAAAACAACCAAAAAACTGACCAAATATATCCCGCCGAAACTGGCTAAGGACCTAAAAAAGGGATTTCCGGCAAAAACATAGGCCAAATTGCCGAAAGTCCAGTGAGGACCAAAAAGAGAATCCTGGCCGGCAAAGAAAATCCCGAAGCCCCAAGCTCGCAAATATTCAAAAATAACCCATAAAGAAGGAACTAACAAAATGGACCAACGGCCGCGGCCGAACCTCCGATAACTTAAAGCAAATAGGCCGATAAAAATAGCCAGGAAACTGACAAAAATTGCCCAAAGCAGAAAAATCAGGCCGATGCCCAAAATTTCATTATCTATCCCCAACCAACTCAAAGGCCAGGTATCAAATCCCCAACTCATTACCTGACCCAAAAAAATAAAGCCGGCCAAAAAGCCACCCCAGAAAGATTTTTTAAGAGAGGTAATATTATCAAGAAAGAAAAACAGCGGCACCAGGGCAAACCAGCTTAAAAAGCGAACTTCGGGAAATAAAAAACCGATGCCCAAAAACAGCCCGGACAAAACCGGTAAAATTAAATTAAGCCTCCCGAACCGGCGAGAAACTTTTGCGATGAATCTTTGAAGGACCATATTTTTTAAGCATTTGCCTGTGAAAATCTGTCGAGTAACCTTTATTTTGGGCGAAACCGTAATCAGGGTATTTTTTGTCGTATTGCCTCATCATTTTGTCCCGGGTAACTTTGGCGATGATGGAAGCGGCGGCACAGGAAAAAACTTTTTCGTCTCCTTTGACAATTGACTTTTGAGGAATTTCAGAATTAATTTTAAAGTTGCCATCTAAAATTAAAAAATCGGGCTTTCTTTTGAGTTTTTCGAATGCTCTAACCATAGCTAATTTGGTTGCCTCCAGGATATTAATCCTATCAATCACCTTTTCCGAAACTTTACCTATCCCCCACTCAATCGCGGGATGCTTGGTTAAAATCTTATAAAACTCTTCTCTCTGTTTGGCGGAAAGTTGTTTGGAATCCCGAATGAGGTGCGACCTCCCAAGGAGGTCGCACCTCTGAAAATTCACACAAACCGCACCAGCCACCACCGGACCGGCCAAAGGACCTCTTCCGGCCTCGTCCAAACAAGCCACCCTTTTATATCTCTTTCGCCACAATCTTCTTTCTACTTGAAGAGTTGGGTACTTCATATTATACTATTATAATATGAAGTTCACCCATCTGCACGTGCACTCGCATTATAGTTTGCTCGATGGCCTACCGAAAATTGATGGGCTTTTAGATTATGTCAAAGAGTTGGGCATGGATTCAATCGCCCTGACCGATCACGGCGTTCTCTATGGCGCAGTAGAATTTTTCAAAAAAGCCAAAGAAAGAGGCATTAAACCGATTATCGGAGCGGAAATGTATCTGGCCCTGGAATCGATGCATCAGGAAAGACCCAATATTGACGACAAAAGATACCACTTGGTTCTTTTAGTTAAAAATGAACAGGGTTACAAAAACTTAGTCAAACTAATCACCAAAGCCCACCTTGAGGGCTTTTATTATCGTCCGAGGATAGACGAAGAGTTATTGGCCAAATACAGTTCGGGCTTAATTGGGCTTTCCGCTTGCCTGCAAGGCAAAATTCCCCAGTTGATTTTAGCCAAAAAACTAAAAGAGGCCGAAGAACTGGCTTTAAAATACCAAGAAATCTTTGGCCAAGGCGACTTCTATTTAGAATTGCAGCACCACCCTCACTCCCCCGCGCAAAAGAAGGTTAATGAAGCTTTAATCGCTATTTCTAAAAAAACGGGCGTGCCTTTGGTCGCCACCAACGACGCTCACTATCTGAAACCAGAGGACGCCGAGGCTCAGGACATTCTAATGCTGATTAATACCGGCAGCGACCCCAACGACCCCGAAAGGCTAACCATGAAAGCCGACGACTTTTCTTTAAGGTCTCCGGAAAAAATGCTAGCAGATTTTAAAGAAGTGCCCGAAGCCCTTGAAAACACTCAGAAAATAGTTGACAAGTGTTATTTTGAATTTGAGCTTGGCAAAACCAAACTGCCTTTTTTTGAAGTGCCCAACGGCCAAAATGCTGATGAATATTTGAAGGAACTGTGCTATCAAAAACTGGCAAGCCGCTATCCTAAACGGGAAAAGGAAGTCATTGACCGCCTGGAGTACGAGCTTTCGGTCATCCAACAAACCGGCTTTGCCACTTATTTCCTGATTGTTCAGGACTTCGTTAATTGGGCTAAAAAAAACAGAATTGTGGTGGGACCGGGCCGAGGCAGCTGCGCCGGCTCTTTGGTTTCTTATGTTTTGAATATCACCAATGTTGACCCTTTAAAATATCATCTTTTATTTGAACGATTTTTAAATCCTGACCGAATAGTTATGCCCGATTTTGACCTCGATTTCACCGACCGAAGAAGGGACGAAGTGATTGATTACGTGGCTCAAAAATACGGCCGGGACAAGGTCGCTCAAATCATTACCTTCGGCACCATGGCCGCCAGAGCCGTCATCCGGGACGTTGGCAGGGCTTTGGGCTATACGTACGGCTACTGCGACCAGATCGCCAAAATGATTCCTTTCGGCTTTACCTTGAGCCAAACCTTGCAGAAGATAGATGAATTTCGCCAGATTTACGAGAACGACGAACAGGCTAAACGGCTGATTGATTTGGCCAAAAAATTGGAAGGGGTGGCGCGGCACGCCTCAACCCATGCCTGCGGTGTCGTTATCGCCAAAGACCCACTGGAGAACATCGTACCTCTACAGCACCCCACCCAGGACGAAGGCGTTATCGTCACCCAATATGAGATGCACGCGATTGAAGATTTGGGCCTTTTGAAAATGGACTTCTTGGGGCTGAAAAATCTGACCATTATCGAAGACACTCTTTCAAGAATCTACGCCATCCACGGCGAAAAAGTCGATATTCAAACGATTCCTTTAGACGACAAAAAAACTTACAAACTTCTACAAGAAGGTAACAGCACCAGTGTTTTTCAGCTTGAAAGCGACGGCATGAAAAGATACCTGAAACAGTTGAAGCCGTCGGAGTTCGAAGACATCATCGCCATGGTGGCACTCTATCGGCCCGGCCCCATGCAGTTCATCCCTCATTATATTGCGGGCAAGCACAAAAAGAGAAAGGTTGAATACCTCCATCCCAAGTTAAAGCCTATTCTGGAAAATACTTATGGCATTGCCGTCTACCAGGAACAGGTGATAAAAATTGCCCAAGAATTGGCTGGTTTCACTTTCTCCGAGGCGGATGTTTTAAGGAAAGCGATTGGCAAAAAAATCAAGAAATTATTAATGTCTCAAAAAGAAAAGTTTATTGAGGGAATGAAAAATAACCAAATAAGAGAAGAAACTGCTCAACAAATTTGGCACTGGATTGAACCTTTTGCCAGCTATTCTTTTAACAGGGCTCATTCGACATCCTACGCCACCATTGCTTACCAAACCGCTTACCTGAAAGCTCATTTTCCTTTGGAGTTTATGTCAGCGGCCCTGACTTCGGAAAAAGCCGATGTGGAAAGAATCGCTTTCCTGATTGAAGAATGCAAGAAAATGGGTATTGAGGTTTTGCCGCCCGACGTCAACGAAAGTTTCAATTTCTTCAGCGTCGTCCCTAAAAAGAATCAAATCCGTTTCGGTCTTCTGGCCGTAAAAAACGTTGGGGCCAACGTGGTTGAAGCCATTATCCAAGAAAGAAAAACTAACGGCCATTACGCTTCAATCCAGGATTTCGTCGGCCGGGTTAATTCCAAAGACCTAAACAAGAAATCATTGGAAAGCTTAATTAAAGCCGGAGCTTTTGATAAACTGGAGGAGAGAAGCAAGCTTCTGGCAAACCTAGAGAAACTTTTGGAGACAGCCAGAGAAACCCAAAAAAACAAAAATAACGGCCAAAAGGGGCTTTTTGACGGCGCAAGCTTCATCACCACTTTGACTTTGTCTTCAAGCACCCCGGCAACCGAAAAGGAGAAATTGACCTGGGAAAAGGAACTATTGGGGCTTTACGTCACCGGCCACCCCCTTAACCCGTATAAAAAAATCTTTGAGAAAAAGACTTTGCCTATTTTCAAAGTTTCCCAGGAATTGCTCGGCCGACTCGTCAAAGTGGGCGGAGTCATCTCGGGAATCAAGAAAATCATTACCAAAAACGGCAAACCTATGCTATTTGTTAATTTAGAGGACGAAAGCAACAAGATCGAGGTGGTCGTCTTCCCTTCGGTCATCGAGAACTACCCCACCCTGTTTCAGGAGAATAAAATTGTCTGCATCTCCGGCAGAGTCGATATGAGAGACGGCATCCCCAAAATAATCTGCAATACGGTCGAAGAAATTTTAGAAGAAAAATGAAATCTCTTCTTAACCTTCGTTTTTATT
>CAYZHR010000004.1:0-12947 GCA_964477885.1 uncultured Candidatus Saccharibacteria bacterium | reverse complement strand
ACCAAAGCATGCTCGGCAACGCCGGGAGCGTTATGAAAGCTTATAAATACGTCTACTTTTGGCTCTGACTTTGCCTGAGAGGCTAAAGCTACTCCAACTGAAAATGTCAATCCAATTACTAATCCTAAAATTAAGTATTTTTTCATATACCAAGTTTTTTATTTTATAAAAAACGTAGGTGAAGATGAGAGTTTATCTCTCATCGCCTTTAATTAAAATTTAAATGCTCGACCTTTAATCTTCTTATTTTATTATATTTTACCAAATGCCTTTGTCAAGCCTAGACAGAGCCTCGGCGTTTTTGACGGCAGAATTTGTTTGACTATTTTGCTTGAAAATATTAAAATTTTAATATAAGTTAAGAATGGTGAAAATCAATGAAAAGTCTTGTTCAATTTTTCGTTGAAGCTGGCAAAATAAAAAGAATGAGGCAAAGAGGGCTGGTCTTCAGGAGGGTTAAGGACCCTGCGGTGGTAGCCTCCCATTGTTTTCGAGAAACCCTAATGGGTTGGGTTTTGGGTAAAATAAGAGAACCTAAGCTCAATATTGAAAAAATTCTGAAAATTGCTATTCTTCATGATCTCTGCGCTGGCTATGCTGGCGACATTACTCCTTATGAACCCTTCCTACCTAAAAAAGGCCAACCCAAAAAAGAACTATTTAAAAAATGGCCTCGCTATTCAAAAAAAGAAAAAGAGAAATTCTTCCGAGAAAAACATAAAAGAGAATGGGCCGCGGTAAAGAACCTCACCTCCTTATTGCCGGTTGATTTAAGGCGGGAAATGAGAGATCTCTGGAACGAATACGAAAAAGGTCTGAGCAAAGAAGGGAGGTTTATTCAGCAATTAGATATGTTAGAAAATTTACTTCAAGCTTTAGAATACTGGAAAGAAGATAAAACCTTTCCCATTGAGTCCTGGTGGCACCAAATGAAAGAACTTATTCACGATCCAATTTTACTGGAACTTTTAAATGAGTTAGATAGAAAATTTTAACTTTAGAGGTAGTTAAATTAAAAAAATAAGCTCTTAAGAAGGGCTTTTTGCTTAGAGAACAAGATTGGGGCGATCTGGTATGGCTTAAAAAGCCATTTTACCAAATCGCCCCTTGAGGAAGTAGTGAGACCCACTGGGATTAGCAGATCTCAAGGTCGGGGATTCTCCTAAACTGGAATTTTAGCTGGATTCTCCGCGCCAATACCCAAATCTTTGGGTCCGAAAGCCATTGGCAGGAGATCGCCGATAGTGGCAACCACTATTTTATCAAAGTTGGTAGTTGACATAATAATCTTAAAATCTTTATCAACTCCCGATCTTTGGGCGAACTCATAAATCATCTGCCGACAGCTTCCGCAGGGAGCAGAAATTTCAGTGGTGGGGTTATCTTTATTCTTGGTAATTACCGCGACAGCGATGCACTGATTACCATATCCTAAAGAGTTAGCCTTCAGAAGAGCGACTCTTTCAGCGCAGATAGAATCCCCGTAGGCCGCAGTTTCTACATTGGTACCAGTGACCCTTTCACCTTTTTGGGTTAAGGCTGCTGCCCCCACAAAGAAGCCTGAATAAGGATTGTAGGCCCTCTCCATGGTCTTGCGAGCAGCTTTCAGAAGTTTCTGGTCTTCTATAGTGAGTTCCTCAAAAGAAATGTGTCTGCCAGTTGGCTCCATCACCATACCACTCGCCTCCTTTAAGTCTATTTCCCTAAACTGCGGCTCAACCTCTATACCTCCAAGTTAAAGAACGGTGTTATTTCTTTATACCTTATTGTACTTTATTTTCTTAATTTTGTAAATGGTTCTGGCGGGAGAAGAAACAACAATTTTATCGCCCGGCCGGTGACCTATCAAAGCCGCTCCTACCGGCGACTCGTTGCTGATTCTGCCCAAAAGCGGATTGGCCTCCAAAGAACCGACGAGGGTAAATTCGTCGTCCTGGCCGTCAACCGAGACCAAAACCGTGGCGCCGAGATCAACCACGTTTTGTTTTATTTTGGGAGGGAACTTGATTATTTGGGCGTTTTTAAAAATGTTTTCGAGCTCCGCTATCTTGGAGTTCAATAAAAGCAAGTCTTCCTGATAAGCCAAATACTCCGAAGGCGGTTCTTCGGGATGAATAATTTTAGGTGATTCCCCTTTTGATTTGGCGAGTTTGATTTTCTTGAGTCCGTCGCATTCTTTCTTAATCCTCGCCAATCCTTCTTTGGTTAAGTAAAATGTTTTTTCTTCCATGTTTTTTAAAAAATCCCCTTAGCTGAGGGGAATAATAATTTTGATCTGATAGATGCCTGGGTTCCCTCAACGTATCGTTTCCCCAAAACCTAAAACTCCCGTAGCAATGAAATATTTAGCGTTAATGGTGTTTTTGGGATAATTAATTTTATTGTTTTTAACTAACATATCTTCGTTCGCCATATTTCATTTTAACAAAGAAGGTATGTCTGTCAATAGTGTTTAATCAGCAAGTTAAATGGAAAAGGCCAATCACTCTCTCAGATATGCCCTCTTCTTCCTCTGATTCTTCTTTTCTTATGTTAAACGTTTTGGCGGCCTGTTCGGTCGGATCAATAATTAATTTAATTCCCTTGCTTTCGATAAACCGCCTGGCTTCTTCGGTCACTTGAGCCACCCCAGCCTCACCAGTGCCGATAACGATTACTTCGGGATTTTGCTCCACTGCCCGCTCAACGTCTTCAACATCAATAATATGGGATTCTTTCCTGCGCCAATCCAAGACTTCGCCTGTCCAGCGGACTTCGACATCGCCATGGTAGGTTTTACCGTCGATTATAATTGAACCGAATTTGTATTCTTGTATCATCGAAATAAATTAAAAATTTATTGAAGATTAAGATGAACTTTAGTTCATCGCACACATGAAAGAGGTTTAGCCTTTTTCATATTAATGTTTTTTGCCTTGACAGGCTTTTCTGCTCGCCTTGGGAGAAAATCCTGATTTTGCCGTAAACTCCGTCATACCCGGGCTCAATGAAAACTTTTCCCTCCCTCACCCTCACGATCCCTTCGGCTATCTCGGGCAAGGTAGCCGCCGCCAACTCTTCTTTGGTGATTTCCAATAAGACATTGAGCTCGTTGCCAAGTTTTTTAATTAAATTTTTGTATTCTTCCTGAACCTGCCGACTGGCTACCCCAACGCCTAAACTTTCAGCGATGATTTCTCCTAAGGGCACCAGATTTTTAAAGGGAATGACGTTCGGCGGCTTAAAGCCGACGGGTCTATCGGCTAATTCTTCAATTCGATTCATAACGCCGATGGTCAGAGGACGGCCGCAGGTCGGACAAACGTTATTATACTTTTTTGATTCTTCAGGAGACAAACTAATGCCGCAATTGCGATGGCCATCGTAATGATATTTCCCTTCCTGGGGGAAGAATTCAACGGTGTATAAAAAACTCTGGGGATCTTTTGTTTTTATTGCCATCGTAATCGAAGAATAACTCAAAAAGGGCAGATCAAAAACATTTGCCTCCCGGCCTATTTTTTGAGGGCTATGAGCATCAGAATTACTGATTAAAGTAATTTTATCTAAGGCTGAATTACGCCAGCTCATTGGTGGGTCCGACGACAAACCTGTTTCTCCGGCGTAAATATGTTTCGAGTATTCTTCAAAACATTCTTCTATTGAATCAAATCCTGACTTCGAACCAAAGAGAGAAAACCAGGGCGTGTAAATATGGGCCGGGACAACGAGACAATCTTCGGAAATGCCCAAAACGATTTTGGCCAGTTCTTTGGCGTCCAACCCCAAAATGGGCCGACCGTCCGATTTTAGGTTGCCAATCCAGCCTAAATGAGTGTTGATTTTTTCGACCGCCTCAAAAGAAGGAGCAAAGATTATGATATGGATTTTTCTGACCCGGTTCTTTCTGGAATAAACGCAGCTGATCTCCGAGGTTAAGACAAAGCGGGTGCCGGCGTCTTCGTTTTTTAATTTAAATAAACCTGGTTCGGCCGGCTCTAATTTTTCTTTCAAATTATGGAACCATTCGGGATGAGTAAAATCACCGGTCCCCAAAACCTTAATCCCTTTGATTTTGGCCCACTTATCCAAACTTTCCAAATCCATATCTTTGGAAGTGGCTCTTGAGTATTTGGAATGAATGTGAAAATCAGCAACAAATTTCATAAAACATCACTTGGCAAAAATAAAGTAGAAAACTTCAAAGAAAACGCCCAAAACGAAAAATATCGGCAGAAGATACAATAAAGGATTCATTTTCTGGAAGAGTTTTTTCTTTAAAAAAGCTCGATAAATAAAAACGATCAAAATGGCTTCTACGCCCAAGGCTATCGCTCCGGTTATTCCGATAACGTCGATAAATTGCCGGAATCCCAACAAGAAAAGAGCTAAAGGCAAAAAGCAGGTAATAAGCCAAGAGAAATTTTTCGCCAGGCCGAAATCATACCAAAGAACTTTCTTGAGAGTTAAACCTAAAGTAATGAATGAAGTGAAGCAAGTGATAATTCCGAAAATGAAACCGAGTCTGATAACGCCGTTGCCCAAATCCTGGGCAAAACCGGAAATAGCTTCTTTGGAAGTATTAGGTCCCGAAACGCCAAGAATAGTGAAAATAAAAAACAAATAGGTAACGGCAGACAATAAAATTCCGGTGATGATGACTTTTTTCAAAAGCTTCCCGTTGTTTTCTAAAATTTCCTTAACCTCAGGAATTAAGGCGCTTCCCCATAAGGAAAAAAGAACCACGCCGTAAGGAAAAGTAAAAAATTTAAAATCAACGCTTTTAAAGTGGTCTAGGTCGATAAAGGGAAAAGCTCTAACAAAGAAAAGGATTAAAAGAGCGAAAAAAACTATTAAAAAGAAAAGTTCAACTTGAGAAATGTTTTTAATTCCGCGGAAAATCAGCAGGGCTCCCGCCGCAAAAAATAAAAAAGTGTAAATTAAGGCATTGCCGCCAAAATAAGGAGAAAAAAATAAATTCAAGAAATTGCCGCCAACAATCAAATAAGCCAAGAGTGCTCCGGTCAGTCCGAGACCGATAACTAAAAAAGTGATTTTCTTCCAAGGAGAACCCAAATACTCTTCGGCATAACCGGGCAGACGGTATAAGGTTTTTGTTTGCAGGGCAATTTTGCCGTACATTAAATGAATGACAATGGCCATGCCCGACATCGTCAAAAAATACAACAGGACAATGGAAAAGCCCGCTTTTGAAGCGACGTACGGAAGCCCGAATATGCCAACTCCGATGATGGTGCCAGCAAAAACTGAAAGAGCTTTTAAAAACTTAAACATCTAACTTATCAATTTAACGCCCAAACCGGCAATCTGGGCGCCGGCAAAAATCAAAATGCCGGCGAAAATCGACCAGGCGATTAAGTTTAAAAGTTGGGGTATCGAATCAGCCGGAATCATACCCTTGAGTTGTTCGCTGATTATTTCCTCTACCCCGCCTCCTTGTGGTGGCGTATCGGCTTCGACTCTGAAAATTTCCGGAGCCGAAGTTTTGGCGGTAAAAATATTATAAGAGGAATAAAGGCTGTAAAATATAATAACGAGTCCAGAGGCTAATAAAACAATGCCGATAAATTTTCTAATTGGACTCATAAAAAGAAGATTTTTTAATGATTATCTTGTAGATATTCTCCAGAAAATCGCCGCCAGCATACCCCACAATAAAAGCCAGAGCCGGCGTGAAAGACCCCAGAAGATTAAATCCTATTTCCTTGATGGCGATGGTGGCGACTGACCCAATAATTCCGGAGGTCAGCATCATGCCGAGAAAATACCAAGGCCTAAATTTTACCTCTTTATAGGAGAATTGATATTTGACAAAGCCGACCAATCCTCTTAAAACGCCACCGCCGAAAGCGGCTAGAATAATAGAAAACATAAAAATATAATCCGAATCTACGAATAATATCCGAATCTACGAATATTCGTATTATTCGAATACGAATTCGTATCATTCGAATTATGTCTATATTTTATAGACCTTGTAGCCTTCTCGAACCTTCTGCTCAATTTTTAAACCGACCGATTCGCCCTTTTTGGCTTTCTCAACTTTCTGGTGCTCCACTTCCATTGAATCGACTGTCTGGGTAAAATCAGTTTCTCCGCCGACCACTCTGATGGTCTCCCCGACTTTCAAGGTGTCAGCCAGTTCAATAACGGCCACGCCAATGTTGTTGAAGTAGTGAGCGATTTTGCCGATGAGTTTTCCTTCTTCTGCCATAATAATGTATTAATTTAATTAATTTATCGACCTTTTTTAAGGTGTTTGACTAATTTTTTAACCAACCTCTTGGGGTCGGTGTCGTAGAAAATCGTTCCTCTTTTTTTATGGGGGCGTTCGGTCAGATATTTGATAATATCGGCCGTGCCGCCCGAACCCAACAAAACCCCAATCGGTTTTCTGTCTTCGTAAGCGATGGTAAATTCGTTCAGGGTCCCCATGCGACCGCAGGCCACAATGACGGCATCAGCCGCTCTCGTCATCAAAAGATTCCTGCCCGAATAGTCAAAACCGGTGTAAACCATGACATCAAACTCATCTAAGGGCAGTCTATAAACTTTTTTGTGCTCGGTTTGCGAAGTAGCCGGCGAAAAACCGATACTGATTCCCCCAATCCTATTGGCTCCCTGGGCGGCGTAATAAGGAACGCCGCTGGTGGCTCCGGTAATTAAAATGCATTCTTGCCGGACAATTTCCCGGCCAATTTCCCTGGATAATTCTTTTATATTTTTGCAGCAATGGCCGACTTGAGCTGCTCCGCTGACCGCAATTTTATATTTCACCCCGTTAGAAGTCTGTTTTATATAGTAATTAAGCTAATTTCAAGCAGACTTTTGTTTTAAGTTTTGCCCTCGTTATTGCCTTGCAGAAAAAATTTCTAATTTTTTCTGTTTAAGACTTCTAACGGGGTTCATATATTCTAATTATATCACACGTGTGCCCTTGAGAGGAGTCGAACCTCTATCTCAAGCTCCGGAAGCTCGCATTCTGTCCATTGAACTACAAGGGCATTGACAAATTAAAATCTTTATGATATTATTATAATATACAGTACTTTGGGAGGTCAAATTGGAAACTAAAAAAAGGGTCCGAAGGCATCGCTATCCCAGAACAGCAAAAAACCTGAAAAACTTTGAAGTTGAAGGCTATATTACTCCTATCCAGCTTTTTGTCCACGAATTCACTCAAGCCTGTTCTGAAGCGCAAGCAAGGCGAGATATACGCATAAGGCTTCGTGAAAGGCATTCCCGCATAGTAATTCCCCCTCTGGGAGAATATTGCAACTTCAAAGAAGTTCCCTTCCCTAAAACCCCCGTTTCTGTCAGTTAACCCGGGGGTTTTTACTTGCCAGCCACAATATAAATATTGTTTTCTTTGCCCTCCGGCATTTTTAAAGTGCCCACTTCTTTTATCTTAAAACCGGCCTTCTTAGTTAAATGTCTCAATTCTCTTTGGCTGAAGCAATGGATGTAGCGCTGGCAGCTTCTTCCCCAAGGCACCAGAACGTCCTTAAAGTCCAGTTTTGACCTGCCGAAAGCTTTTAAAATAGTGAATTTAAAAGTCAAACTTAAGCGTTTCAGATCCCAAACCGTCAAAATCAACAGACCCTCTTTCTTCAAAACCCTCTTGGCTTCAGACATAAACCTCAGCCTTAATTCTTTTGAGGGGATGTGGTGCAGAACGGCCACGCTGTAAACTTTGTCAAAATAATTATTGGGAAAGGGCAGATTCAAGGCGTCGGCTACCCGGAAACGGGCGTTGGGATAGGTTTTCTGGGCAATCTCAATCAATTTCTGGGAACCATCGATCCCCGTATAGTCTATGTCGATATCTTTGAATATTTGCAGCAACCGGCCGTTGCCGCAGCCCAAATCCAAAACTTTTTCCCGTGATAGAATGTATTTAGCCAAAGATTCCAAGCCCCGCCAAACGAAACGCCGGGTGCTTGAAAACTGAGGGGCAATCAGGTTATAATCTTGGCGAGTCTTCTTTAATAAATACTGTGCGTAATCTCTATCCATTAATGATTGAAATGAATCAAAAATTCATTGAAGAATTATTAAAATCTGAGGTAAAAACTCCGGATGATTTAGCGCGTGCCAAAAGGCGATTTGCCAAGAAATACCAAATCCCCTGCCCCAGCAATACCGCCCTATTAAAAACTTATCACGAATTAGTTAAAAACAAAAGTGCCGAAAAAATCGAAAACCTGCTCCGAACGAGGCCAATCCGTTCTCTTTCCGGCATCGTCAATGTTTCGGTTTTGACGAAACCCTATCCTTGCCCAAACAGCTGCCTTTATTGCCCTTCTCAAGAAGGAGCGCCCAAAAGCTATTTAAAGAACGAGCCGGCGGTCATGAGGGCCATTTTGAATAAGTACGACCCTTACCGGCAAGTCAAGACGAGGCTGAAAGCTTTGGCGGACAACGGCCACCCGACCGACAAAATCGAACTGAGAATAATCGGCGGCACCTGGAGTTATTATCCGGAAAAATATCAAACCTGGTTTATCAAAAGATGCTTTGATGCTTGCAACGATAAAGGATGTCCGACATCCTCGAGGATGTCGGACATCCTAAAATCACAGAAAATAAACGAAAAAGCCAGACACCGCATTGTCGGATTATCAATTGAAACCAGACCGGATTTTATAAACCTTGGAGAGATTAAACGGCTGAGAAAGTTGGGCGCAACAATGGTAGAGTTAGGGGTTCAATCAATTTATGATAATGTCTTAAAGTTGAACAAAAGGGGACACGGGGTCAAAGAAACGATTTTAGCGACCAAACTTTTAAAAGACGCCGGATTCAAAGTTTTATATCAAATGATGCCGAACCTGCCCGGCTCAAGTTTGAAAAAAGACGAAAAAATGTTTAAAGAACTGTTCCGCAATCCCGATTTTCAGCCGGATTTGCTGAAAATCTATCCCTGCGCCCTTTTGAAAGAGGCTCCTCTTTTCAAATGGTGGCAAAAGAAAAAATACCGGCCCTATGCTGAAAAACAATTAATTAGTTTGATAAAATCAATCAAAAAGATCATCCCTTATTATGTCAGGATTCAAAGAATAAGCCGAGATATTCCATCTCAAAGCATTGTGGCCGGCCCCGCCAAAATATCCAATCTCCGCCAAATAATTGCTCAAAATATGAGAAAAGAAGGGTGGCAGTGCCGCTGCATCAGATGCCGAGAGGTCAGGAAAGATTATGACCCGAAAGAAAAACTTTATTTATTCAGGAAAGATTACCGGGCTTCAAACGGTAAAGAAATATTTTTATCTTTCGAAAACCCCGAAGGAAAGCTTTCGGCTTCCTACGGGGCAGGTAAAAACAGAAAGTTATATAGTTTATTGCGACTTAGAATTACATCTCAAAACACTGCTATTATTCGGGAAGTTCACACTTACGGCCAGCTCCACCCAATTAATGGGTTTACGAAATCCATTATATCACCGCAACATAAAGGATTGGGCAAGAAATTGGTCAAGCAGGCGGAAAAAATAGCCAAAAGAGAATTCGGCTTAAAAAAAATCGCTGTAATCTCTGGTGTCGGA
Organism: uncultured Candidatus Saccharibacteria bacterium; assembly: GCA_964477885.1. Taxonomy (GTDB): domain Bacteria; phylum Patescibacteriota; class Minisyncoccia; order Minisyncoccales; family MHMH01; genus CAYZHR01. Next base: position 3,402 of record CAYZHR010000004.1, on the reverse strand, counting down.
GTAAGGAGCTATTTTACCGAGCTAGGCTTCAAGCTTAAAAACACCTATATGGTGAAAGTCATTTTCTAAAATTCTTTTGAATTTTGTAAAACGGATGCCGGCCGCCGGGTGATAGGTGATGAAAAATTGACGGCCTTCTTTTTTCAGCCAGTGACCTCGAAATTCATTTAATTTCTGTTTAGGAAAGAAAATAGAAAAAGCGACCTCGCCAAGCAAAATTACCTTTTGAGGATTAATAATATCAATTTGCTCTAATAAATAAGGAAGACAAGCGGCAATTTCTTCCTTCTTCGGTTTTCTATTTGGCGGAGGTGTGGGTAGGCATTTAAGAGGGCTGGTTATGAAAACTTTCTTTCGATTAATTGCCGCTATTTTTAGGAGTTGATCTAATAATTGGCCGGCTCTTCCTACGAACGGCCGGCCTATCTTGTCTTCCTTTCTCCCTGGGGCCATCCCAATAAATATCATCTTTGCATTCACTGGTCCTTCGCCTGGCACAGCTTTAGTTCTAGTTTTCCAAAGAGAGCATTTCTTACACTGCTTAATTTCTCGATGTAATTTTTCTATTTCTTTTTGCTTTTCCATTTCATAATTTGCTGATATTTTTGATAAAGAAAAACGCTCGGCGTCCGGTAAGCGGTCTTGCCTTTTTTAGCTTGTTTAGATGAGTAGTTTTTCATAAAACCAAAGGGACTCCAAATTTTTTCAGAAGTCGATTAAGTTTATATAGTGGTAGACCCACTACATTAAAATAGTCTCCATCAATTGATTCTACCAATAAAAAACCTTTACCTTGAATTCCATAAGCTCCTGCTTTGTCTAGTGGCTCTCCTGTTAAGACATATTTTGTTATTAAATTTTTATCCAGCTTGCCAAATTTTACTTTTGTAGTAACGGTATCTTGTGCTGTTTGCTTAGTCGCTGTATCAATCACAGTGATTCCAGTAATAACTAAATGTATTTTTCCACTTAATTTTTTAAGCATTTCTATTGCTTTTTTCTTCGTTTGGGGTTTACCTAAAATTTTGTTTTTAAAAACCACAATTGTATCAGCCCCAACCACAATAGCGTTCAAAGTTCTGGAAGCCACGTCTAAAGCTTTTAAATAAGAAAGTTTTCTTACATAATCTTTCGGAGATAAATCTCGATTGATTTCCTCTTTTTTTATTTGGCTTGGAACAATTTTAAATTTAACCCCCAGCACTTGAAAGAGTTCTTTCCTACGTGGTGACGAAGAGGCTAAAATTAACTTTTTATTTGATAATTTTTCCATGTCTTTTTCACTGGACCATTATATCCAGCTTTCTGATAAAGTTCTTCAGGATTTTTAAAGTAATATTGAAAATTAATATGAAAATTAGATTCTATATCTCGATACCCCGGATAAAATCCTCTCTTTAGTCTTTGAATAGCATATTTGATAATTTTTTGCCTTATTAGTTCTCTTTCTTCCGGTGTTTTTGTGGCAAATTTTCTATAATATTTTATTCCTGCCAACTTAGCTATTTCTCTTATACCTGCCGGAAAACATGGTTTAGGCAAGCATCTAAATTTTCTCTGAATCTCTTTATAAGTTGGGAAGTGCCCTTTCTTATTTTCCTCTTTTACGTGGTTTATAATTCTCTTTTTAAACCTTTCTTTGTTAAAATTTCTACTCATCCGATAATTAGGAATCAATTCCGGATCTAATCCTAACTTTTTATAAATTTCTTTAGCTCCACCAGGGAAATAACTATCCGGGTTTACTTTAAATTTCTTAAAAATCTCTCGCCTTGATACATATTTACCCTTTTCTAATTTATTTTTTACATATTTTAGAATTTTATCATGAATTTTTTTATACATATTTTCTTTCCCATAAGATATCGAAGAATTTCTTACCCACTCTAAATCTCTCAATTCTTTATACATTTTAAATTGTAAAAGTAATACTTTTAAATCTTTACCAAAAAGAATTTTAATATTGGAAGGAATTGTTTTAAATGTTTTCTGGTCGGTACTTGTTACTAAATATCCGTAGGGCGCATGTAGATTTTTAATGTATCTTTTTAATTGTAAAAATTCATTCCTAATATATGGCGAATTTTCAGCTTGTCCAATCTTACCGAATTTTTGATAAGCCTTAATCTCAATGGGAATAACTCTCTTTCCTTTATCTTCAATGATAATGTCTGCTCCGTTTGGTTTAGAGGGGCCGATTGAGGTACTTTTTATTTTATATCCTAATTTTGTGAATAATTTTTTAGCTATTTCTACTAGTAATTTTTCTTTTTTATATCGCAGAAATGGATTCGGATCTCTTTTATACTCAACCTCAGCTAATTCATATAATTTTCTTATAGAACACCTTATATTTGTATGAAATTTCTCGTTAATTCCATCGTGGGTAGGATAAAATCCTTTTTTAACTTGAATTTGAATATATTTTATAATTTCTTTATTTTTATTCATAATTTGATGATTTTCTTAATCTTCTGATGGCAAGGTTTTTTTCTTTATTTTCTATTTTTGCTCGTTTTATTCCTCTTTCTAAAATCTCGATGGTTTGCGAATATGTCGGTAAATCCACGCTATACGGAACGTGATCCTTGCCCCCATGAGCGAAAGTATATCTAGCGGGGTCTTCGTACGACGGCTTGGCCCCGTAAATTATCTCAGCCACCAAAGACAAAGCCCGAATGGTTCTAGGACCAATTCCTTTCAAGGCCACCATTTCTTCATATTTTTGAGGCTGCGCCTCGTGAACGGCGGAAATTATTTTTTCTAATCTTTTTAAGTCAAATTTTTCTTTTACTACCGGATGCCAGGAGAATTCCTTATTAGCTAGTTGCATTAAAGTCATTTGTTTAGGATGGCGCTGGATGATAGCTAAATTCCCTAAAAAACTTTTCGGCTCTTCCACGACCTGACCCAAACTGACTTTTCGATTTTTGTCACTTTCTTTGGCGGTTAAATTGAGAGATTTTTTGATTTTGGCTCCAGAAATAATGCCCGAGTGGGGTTCCTCAACGAAATCGCGCACTTTCGAAGATAGCCAATGATAACGTCTAGCCGTCTGGTTTTCCGTATTCATCCCCTGCTGAATAACCGCCCAGTGGCCGGCTTTGGTGAATAAAAAATTGTGTTGATAGATTTGATAACCGTCTTGAATTAAAGAGGAATCAATTTTAGCCGCCATCTTTGAAGCATAAATCAAGTCAGACGCAAAAGAAAACTGCCGCGAGATGCCGTAGGCCTCAATTTCTTTGGGTGTTTCCCGAGAGGTCCTTTTGCCGCCGCAAACATAAATACCTAACTGATCCTGAATCTCAAATAAGCCGGCCTTTAAAGCACCAAGGGTAATGGCAGTGGTCCCGGACGAATTCCAATCCATACCAATTACACAACTCAAACTCTGGAACC
>CAYZHR010000003.1:0-14581 GCA_964477885.1 uncultured Candidatus Saccharibacteria bacterium | reverse complement strand
CCGCCAATTGGAATTTGTAAAGGAATTTCCCGCCTCGCGCCTCGCTGCGGCTCGGCGCTCGGTTGCCAATTTATATTCATTTTGAGGCGAAAAAGAAAATTGTTGATTAAGCAAAAAAAAGAAAATTTTTCATTTTTCAAAATATGTTGTTCAAAAATGTTTTCAAAAAATAAAGGATTTACCCTAATTGAATTGTTGGTGGTTATTGCTATCATCGGACTTCTGGCCAGTATTGTTTTGGTGAGCATGAAAGGAGCCAGAGAAAAAGCAAAAATTGCTAAAGCTCAGCAGGAGATGAAGCAAATAGTAACGGCGATGTATCTTTATCGAGATAGGTACGGGCAATTGCCACCAATAGGAGATAATTGTTCTGCCTGTTATAACCCTTGTAGTAGTAGTTGGATAGCGGTAATGGATGCTTTGGTTAATGATGGGCTGATCGGGAGGGTAGATAAAGACCCTTGGGGGAATTATTATTGCTATGATGATAATGATAATATTTGTTGTGGTGCTGTTTCACCTTTCTTCTCAATGGGTCCGAATGGAATCAATAATGGTTGGAGTGGTAATTGCGCTTGTACCTTTGCTGGTGATGATTTTGGTACTTGTCTCCCAGAAGGCGATAGACCATGCCCTTAAGATTAGGATGAAGATTTTTTTATTAATTTTTCAGAATTTGCCGCCAAAGAAAAACTAAATATGACCATACCAAAACTTACACTCTCTATTTTGCCCGAAGTATTGGGCATTTGCCGTTTTGACGAAAAAAGTCCTATTCCCGACTGGGCCAAAGACATCAGTTTCTGTTCGATTACCAGGACCGCTGACGAACTCTCGGTCGTTTGCCCTCAAGACGAAATTCCAGCCGGGGTTTTAGCCGAGAAAAACCGGCGAGCTTTCAAGGTTGAAGGCCCTCTGGGTTTTTCTTTGACCGGGATCGTTTCTTCCCTGTCGAAACCCTTGGCTGAAGCGGGCATCAGCATATTTTACATCTCGACCTATGAGACCGACTATCTTTTGGTCGAAGAAAAGAATCTGGCCAAAGCTGTCGAAGTTCTGAGCGCTTTTTGCGAGATTAGAAAATAGAGTAAAAAGTTCTTGACAAGGATTTCTAGGATGGTAATATGATTGTAATACAATTTATTACAAATTTATGCGTACTATAATTAATATATCATTGCCGGAGCAGCTTAATCGGGAAATTGAAAAAGTAATGAGGAAAGGCAGATATGCGACCAAAAGCGAGTTTCTGAGGGAGCTTATTCGGGAAAAGCTGGAAGAAGAAGATATTCTTGCGCAAATCAGAAAAAGCGAAGCGGAATTTCGCACAGGAAAAGGTAAAGTACTCCGTTCTCTGAAAGATTTGCGCTGAATCTTTTATGCGGATTTTGTATTCACCTGAATTTGCGAGGAGGTATAGAAAACTGCCTCTCGAAGTTCAAAGGAAAGCCGAAGAGAAAGAAATTATTTTTCGCAATAATCCTTTTGATTCGCGGCTTCGTACCCACAAGCTTCGTGGAAACATTAGCGATTTCTGGGCGTTTTATCTTGATCGGCGGTACAGGATTATTTTTGCGTTTATAGAAAAGGGCGCGGTAAAATTTTACGCCATCGGCGGCCATTCAATCTATAAAAAACTTTAAATTATTAGCGAGAAACGATCTCGCTAATGGAAAATAACAATATGACGAAAATAATTTTGGCCACGACTTCGCCCTATCGTAAAGAAGTATTTAGATACTTGGGGATTCCTTTTGAAGTGGAGGGAAGTAAGATTGACGAATCTAAATCAGAGAGAGATAATCCAGAAGAGTTGGTCAAAAATCTTTCCAAATTAAAAGCAGAAGCGGTTGCCAAAAATCACCAAGACGCCATCGTTATTGGCATGGATTCGGTTGGATTTTTTGGGGGAAAGATTTTTGAAAAACCCAAGTCAAGAGAAGAAGATTTCCAAAGATTAAAAGCTCTTTCCGGCAACAATCATCAATTCTACACAGGAGTATATATAATGGATACGACTTCGGGTAAAACACTCTCAGAAGTCGTTAAAACCGATGTTTCTATGAGAGAAATTTCCGAAGAAGAAATCAATCAATACCTTGATGAAGACGTAAATTTCAATACTTATGCTTTGGGTTATGATCCCGTAAAGCACATCAGCGCTTCATTTGTTAAAAAAATAAAAGGAAGTTATTATAATCTCTTAGGCGGTATGCCCTTGGAGACAATAATCGAAATGTTAAAGGAAATTGGGCATAAAGAAGGAAAAATTTAATTTCATTAACCATAAACGTGAAAAAATTAGCTTATTGCGCTCACAGCGGCGAAACGATTAAATATTCAGAGTATATTTTCAAGTTTGTCTATGACAAAGGTTATTTGCCCTTGGATCCATTTTTAACCGTGCCTTATTATATGGGTACATGGGTTTGCGCTAAAGGAGACAAAAAACAAAACATAGATGATACGATTGATTTTATGTTACGCTGCGATGAGCTTTGGATTTTTGGTAAAGATGAGACTGATTTTTTCCAGAAAGGAGGAGTTAAAAAAGAAGTGGAAGAGTGGAAAAAAAGTAAAGGAGAAGATGGAATCAAATACTTTACCTGGGAAGAAGTGGGCATACCAAAATATACTCCGGGCAGTAAATGGCACGATTAAAAAATATGGAAATACAAAACAAGGAACTTCATCGGGTGGTGCCTACCGCCATTATTTGCAAAGACGGCAAGTACTTGATTCTGCAGCGAGGCCGCCATAAAAAAGTTTTCCCGGGCCGCTGGACCGTGCCCGGCGGGGGATTGACGGTTGACGACTACATCAACACTCAGAAAACTACGGCCGATGCCTGGTATTACGCCGTGAGAGAATGTTTAAAGAGAGAAGTGAAGGAAGAGACCGGTTTGGATGTGGACAAATTGAATTATCTTTTGGATTTGGCTTTTATCCGGCCGGACGGCATTCCGGTCGTCACTTTGAGCTATTACGGCGATTATGTGTCAGGCGACGTTCAGCTGAACGAGGAAAGTGTTGATTATCGCTGGGTGACGGCCGAAGAAGCAAACCAGTACGATTTGATCGAAGGGATACAGGATGAGATAAAGATGGTGGATAAAATCAAAAAAAATGGACAAAATGGTTGACCCCGAAGCACGGGGCAGGTAAAATTAAACGTAGTCGGCCATAACTATTAATTTTTTCGAATTTATGGACTTTTTTCCATCAGCCTTCATCAAAATAGCGATTATTCTTATTGTCGCCGTTTTAATCAACCGTATTGGCCGGAAATTTATTGCCGGAACCGTCAGGCGCGCCATCAAGGGAGTTGACCGTGAGGCCGAAGTCAAAAGAGAGAACACTTTGATCGGGATTTTCAACGGCTCTTTGAGGGTCGCGGTCTGGTTGGTGGGTTTCATGATGATTCTGGACGCCCTGGGAGTCAATATCGGGCCGGTGTTGGCGGGAGCGGGCATTTTGGGAGTCGCCTTGGGTTTTGGCGCCCAGTATATGATTCGGGATTTTTTGGCCGGCCTCTTCATTATTCTGGAAAATCAGTACCGCGTGGGAGATGTTGTTTGTTTGGATGGGACGTGCGGGGGAGTGGAAGACGTTACCTTAAGAAAGACTGTTCTGCGGGATTTGGACGGCAAGGTTCATCACATTCCCAACGGCACCTTTAAAGTAGCGGCCAACTTAACCACCGATTATTCAAGGGCCCACATGAATGTTTCGGTCGCTTACAAAGAAGATTTAGACAAGGTGATGGCTTTGATAAATGAAGTCGGAGCGGGAATGGCCGAGGAGTCGCCCTGGAAAGAATATATTTTAAAGCCTATTCAGGTGGCGGGACCCGGCCCCGATAAGTTCAGCGATTCAGGGGTGGAAATCAAAGTTCTTGGAGAAACCAAGCCCCTGAAGCAGTGGGACACCTTGAAAGAATTCAGGAGAAGGCTAAAGGTCGCTTTTGACAAAGAAGGCATTGAAATTCCTTTGCCCCAAATGTCGGTTTGGCCCCGCGGAAAATGGGAGAAGTGATAAAATTATTAAAAGAGATACGGGTTCTCAAAGACAGAAAGGGGTTCTTAAAGGCCGGTCTGCCGGATTACGACCGGCTTTTTGGCAGGGATTCTTTGATTTCCGCCTGGCAATTGCTTGATTGGAATCCGGGTATTTGCAAGGCAACTCTGTTCATCCTTTCCCAGTTTCAGGGAGAGGTTTTTGACGACGAAAAAGAAGAGGAGCCCGGCAAAATCATTCATGAAACCGATCTAAAAAAAAATTGGCACTCCGGAGGTTATTACCCCTTTCCTTATTACGGTTCGGTTGACTCCACCCCCTTGTATTTGATTGTTTTTGCTTTTTATTTTAAGAAAACCAAGGATAAGAAATTTTTAAGAAATCACTGGGGGAATATTTTGATGGCTTTGAATTGGATGGAAGAATACGGCCAGAAAGACAAAGACTGTTTTTTGGAATATCGGCGAAGAAACCCCAAAGGTTTATTTCATCAGGGCTGGAAAGACGGGTTTGAAGATCATCTTAACATAGAGCCGCCGGTGGCCATGGTGGAAGTTCAGGGATATCAATACCTCGCGTTTAAACAAATTTCCGAATTGGCCGAAATGAGAAAAGATTTTGATTTGGCGGAAGAGCTCGGAGAAAGGGCCAAAATTTTAAAAAAAGAATTTAATGAAAAATTCTGGATGAAAGATCTTAAATATTTTGCTTTAGCCTTGGATGGCAAGAAAAAACAAAGAAAGGCAATTACTTCTAATCCCGGACATTTGCTTTTTACTGGCATTATTGACGAAGCCAAAATCGATTCTGTCGTTCAAAAGCTCTTTGAAGACGATTTATGGACGCCTTACGGCATCAGAACTCATTCTGTCAAAGAGTCCGACTTTGACCCAAAAGGCTATCATTTGGGCTCGGTTTGGCCCCACGATAATTGGATTATTGCTCAAGGTTTTAAGAAAATGGGACTTTTGGAACACTATGAAAAAATAAAAAAAGCCATTTTTTTGGCCAACGAACGGCTCGGTTTCTTGCCCGAATATTACGGAGTAAAAAACGGAAAATTAATTAAAATTGAGGAGGCCTGTTATCCGCAAGCCTGGGCAACCGGAGCTTTGTTTAATTTTCTAGAAGGAGGTTCCGCCGGCAGAATTTTCCAGATTCCTTTTAAACGTTTTCACTGGTAGATTTTGATAATTTTCGGTCGGCTAAGATCTTGTAAAATATTTTTTCATATCCTTGCGCCATTTTTTTTGCCGTAAATTTTTTTTCTACCCATTTTCTACATTTATCTCGGTCTATCTGGTCGATTTTTTTAATTACTTGGACCATTTCCTTTATATTTTTAACAATGAATCCGGTTTCTCCATCTTTGATTATTTCTCTTACCGAACCTTTATCAAAAGCGATCACGGGCGTGCCGCAAGACATTGCTTCTATCATTGTTAAACCAAAGGGCTCAAGCCATTTAATCGGAAAAAGAAACGCCTTGGCGTTTTTGTAAAATTGAGCGGTTTTAGAATGAGGAAGCAGTCCTTCATACTTTATTTTTCCTTTCAGATGAGGTTTGATTTTTTTTCTCCAGTAAGGGTCTTCAAGATGTCTGCCCATAATCACCAGTTTTTGTTTCGTTTTTTTGGCCGCCCGAATTGCTTCCAGGGTTCCTTTTTCTGCGCAAATTCGGCCGCTGAACAATAAATAATTTTTTGGTTTACGATTGAAAGGAAAATTTTCAATTTTTATTCCATTATAAACCATACCGGAAAATAAACCCGGAGCGGATTTTACCTGGGATTGGCTGATAGCTATGTAATGCAAATGAGGGTATCTTTTTTTATATTCCCAGAGGAAAAATTTATTAAAGGCATGCAAGGGATCGTTTATGATACAGACAACTGGAATGGGGCAGATGGCAGCAAAAGGAAGAGCCCTTAATCCGATTAAATCAATTAAGACGATGTCAAATTTTTGCGAAAGTGCCGCCTGACAAAATTTCGAGAGGAGCAAAGATTCATAATAGCTGATTACATCGTTTCTTTCTGCCATCTCTTTTAGAAAATGCTTCTTTTTTATTTCAGTAACCTGTTTATAGAATTTTGACAACTTTTTATTATTTGCTAATGAAATAAGATTGTCCGAGACTAATTCCGCTTTTGTTTTTGAATCCGAAGAAGCGAATATGGTAACCCTGTGTTTTCGTTTAATTAATTCTTCTGCTATATAATGAGTCATCCAAAGGGGAGCGTAAATATCCTTCATTTTAGGGGAAGGGGGGATGGCAAATTCATTGGCGCAAAGTATCGCTATTTTAAGACCGTTAAACTTCTCTGGCATATTTCCCGTCATGATTTTTTAAAATATTTTTATAAAGTCGTTCGTAGCGGTTAACCATCCTTCTCAACGGAAAATTCTTTTTAACGTATTCTCGACAGTAATCTCTGGAAATTCTTTTAATTTTTTTTAAAGCTTTCACGGCTTCTTCGGCCGAGTCAACCAAAAAACCGGTTTTTCCTTGCTCGATCAGTTCGGGCATGGAACCATCTTTAAAGGCAATGACAGGTGTTCCGCAGGCCATAGCTTCTATCACTACCAAACCAAATGGCTCCTGCCTTCTAATGGGAAAGAGAAAAGCCTTGGCGTTTTTAAAAAGTTCAATTTTTTTCTCAAAATCGGATTCTCCCACAAACTGAATTTGTTCTCCGTCAATCAGGGGCTTGATCCGGTATTCGAAATAATCGGCGGCATAAGAAAAAATGGGGCCGGAAATAATTAATTTTTCACCGGCCATTTTGGCGATTTCAATGGCGGTAGCCGGTCCTTTTTCGGGTATGACGCTGGAAAGCCACAAGAGGTAATCCTTGGGTTTTGAGTTGAATTCGTATTTCTCAACCGGTATTCCGTGATAAATCGTCTTGACGATGTTGAGTCCGGGCCCCGACCTTTTTTGGTTTTTTGAAATAGCCACGTAATTAATATTCGAGTATTTTTTAAAAAGAATGTTTTTCTCTTCGGTGATGGGATTGTGAAGGGTGCTGACAATGGGCGGTTTCAAAAATTTACTGAATGGGGCGCCGTATTGCTCGCCGTGGTCGTGAATAATGTCAAAATCGTTTTGTTTTTCCAGGAGCTCTTTGTACAAAAGAGCGATGGGGGCGAAAGGAGCGGTCAAATTCGCCTTAACCAAACCTTTGGGCCAGATGGGTACGAGCTTGGCGGAGGTTTTGGAGTCGGCGGTGGAAAAAAGAGTGACTTCGTGCCCTCTTCTTACCAGCTCTTCGGTCAGTATTGAGGCGACAAACTCTGTTCCTCCATAAGTATGGGGCGGAACGGCGAACCAGAGCGGGGCCACTTGAGCAATACGCATAAGTGTATTATAATTATATCAGATTTTCCTAATATGTTAAATTCTCCCATTGACGAAATTAAGAATAGATTAGACATTGTCGAAGTAATCGGCAGTTATATCAAATTAACTAAAGCCGGAGTAAACTATCGGGCCCTTTGCCCTTTTCATTCGGAAAAAAAACCTTCTTTTTTTGTTTCGCCGACCCGGCAGATGTGGCACTGTTTCGGCGGTTGCGGCACCGGAGGCGATATGTTCAAATTCGTCATGCAGATTGAGGGAGTGGAATTCGGCGACGCCCTGCGCATTTTGGCTCAAAGAGCCGGTATTCAGCTGCAGAGACAGTCGCCGGAATCCGCCGCCTGGCGGACCGAACGGCAGCGGCTTTACGAGATTTGCGAACTGGCCTGCCGTTTTTTTGAGAAACAACTCCAAGAGGGAGCTACCGGCCAGGAAGCCAAAAAATACCTTCTGGACAGAGGCCTTAAAGAAGAAAGTATTGAGAGGTGGCGGGTGGGTTATGCGCCGGACGTCTGGCAGAGTTTATCCGACTTTCTGACCTCACGAGGCTATCAGCAAGAAGAGGTGGAAAAAGCGGGACTCGGCCTGACTTCGGAAAAAGGCTCTTTTTATGACCGCTTCCGCGGCAGAATCATCTTTCCTGTTTTCGATTTGAACTCTCAGGTAGTTGGGTTTGGCGGCCGGGTCTTCAAAGAAAAGGACAAAGGCGAAATAGCCAAGTATGTCAATACCCCGAGCACCCTGTTGTACGACAAAAGCCGTACTTTGTACGGCTTGAACAACGCCAAAGTGGAAATAAGGAAGAAAGATGCCTGCGTGTTGGTGGAAGGGTATCTTGACGTTATCATGTCTTGGCAAGCCGGACTGCAAAACGTGGTGGCAACCTCCGGCACCGCTTTGACTCCCTTTCAATTGAAAATTTTAAAGCGTTATTCCGAGAATTTATTGACCGCTTTCGATATGGATGTGGCGGGGGATTCAGCCACTAAAAGAGGTATTGAGCTTGCCCAAGCTCAGGGGTTCAACATCAAAGTCGTGACCATGCCAGAAGGCAAGGACCCAGCCGACATTGTTTTGGAGAATGCGGACAATTGGTTGAAATTAATCAGCCAAGCCAAATCCATTTTGCAGTTCTATTTCGAAACTACTTTCAATCGCTTCGACCCTAAAACTCCGGAAGGCAAGAGAGAAATCGCCAAAATCATTTTGCCGGTTATCAAGAGAATCCCGAACAAAATCGAGCAGTCTCACTGGGTGCAGGAGCTGGCCAGGAAATTAGAGACGAAAGAAGAGGTGGTTGAGGAAGAATTGAAAAAGACCGGCCTAGGCCACGATTTGCCGGAAGATGTTTTAACTGTTCCCGCTTCCCAGTTGAAAAGCCGCAAGGAAATATTAGAAGAAAGGATTGCTTCCTTAGTTTTAAAGAATCCTCAAAATTTCACTTTATTGACGGAAGAACATCTTGTTCAACTGTCGCTTCGCATTCAGACACTTTTGATTAATTTTAAGGAAGACAAGCCGGCTCAAGACGCTGATTTGCTGAATTATCTTTTTTTGAAAGCCGAAGCGGAGGAAGAGGAAGAGGACATCGATCATGATTTGGAGATTAAAATGTGTCTGAAAGAGATAATGTATCTGGGCGTTAGGAACAAGATGGACAAAATCTCCCGCGACCTCAAAAAAGCCGAAGAAGGCAAAGACCCGGAAAGAGTCGAAAGTTTGACTCAGGAATTCAGCGAATTAGCTAATAAATTGTTGAAGTAGGCGATGAGAATAAAATTCTCATCCTAACCTTCGTCCGCTTTGGGCGGACTCGGTGATTTATGGTCAAAAAGAAAAAAATTAGAAAAAAGGTTGGCAAGAAAGGCAAGAGCCGAATTTCTTCCGAACAAATTGAGGAGTTGATTAAAAAAGGTCTCAATCGCCGGTTCGTCACTTATTCTGAGATATTGCATGCCTTTCCCGATATTGAAAAAGACATCGAAGGTCTGGAGCTGTTGTACGACGAATTGGAGAAGCGGGGAATCGAGGTCAAAGAAGTCAGGGAGTTTTTGGAAGTCAAAGAAAAGGAAGATAAATTGAAGATTGTGCCCGAAACCGTGCTCGACCCGGTCCAAATGTACCTGAAAGAAATCGGCCAGGTCGCTTTTTTGACGGCGGACGAGGAAAAAGATTTAGCCAAAAAAATCGAAAAAGGCGACCAAGAAGCCAAAAAAAAGCTGGCTCGGGCCAATTTAAGGCTGGTCGTTTCCATTGCCAAAAAATACATCGGCCGCTCTCCCAATTTGACTTTGCTCGATTTGATTCAGGAGGGCAATTTGGGTCTTTTCCGGGCGGTTGAGAAGTTTGACTGGCGAAGAGGTTATAAGTTTTCGACTTACGCTACTTGGTGGATAAGGCAAGCCATCACGCGGGCTCTGGCCGATCAGGCTAGAACCATCAGGATTCCGGTTCATATGGTAGAAACCATTTCCAAATATACGCAGGTTAAGCGTCGTTTGCTGCAGGATTTGGGCCGAGAACCATTGGCCGAGGAGATTGCTGCTGAAATGGGCGTTGACGTTGATAAAATTCACCACATTCAAAAAATATCCCAAGAAACGGTTTCTTTGGAAACGCCGGTGGGGGACGACGAGGAAGATTCGGTTTTAGCTGAATTTATCGAGGATGAGAAAGTTATCGCTCCTTCTTTGGAAGCAGCTCGCACTTTGTTGAAAGAAAGATTAAAAGAGATTTTGATTGATTTGACGCCCCGCGAGCAGAAAATATTGGCCATGAGGTTCGGTCTGGACGACGGCATCACCCACACTTTGGAGGAAGTGGGCAACGAGTTCGGCGTTACCCGGGAGCGAATTCGTCAAATAGAAGCCAAGGCGCTCGACAGGGTTAGGGAGCATCGTTCCTTAAAGAAGTTGAAAGGTTATTAATAAAAAAACATTATGCGGCGAAAGATTCTGAGCAAGTTTGTCGATTTTTCCCATTACGGCATTATGTGTTTTTGGTGCAGTTTGTTTTTTGTGCCGGTGACCTGGTGGCCGGACAAGATTTCTTTTCATTTTTTCCTCACTCTTACCATGTTCGGCCATCAGTTTGTCTGGGGTGGTTTGGTTAAACTTCGAACAGGCAAGTTTCATCCGACCTGCATTTTAACAACGATTAGCCAGCGTTTGCAGGGTTTAGCGGTTTCCAATCCCGAAAACTACAATCGTTCCTTCACCAGAGAAATCTTGAGGAGAATCGGTCTTCCTATTCCGCAGCGGGTTATTACGGTGTTTGGGTTTTTTGTTGCTTCATTCGTGGTGGCTCGCTATTTCTTTCTTCACTAGTTGAAAATATCTTAAAAATAAGTTATAATATAATACATTCCGCGGTGGCGCAGGTGGCAGGTAACTTGAAGTTCTAGGTTCGAAATACTAAAATGAATTAATGGTATATGCAGGTAAATTAGAAGAAAAATTAAAAGCTCGCTTTTTAAGAAAGAGAGGGCTATCGGTAAAAGAGATTCAAAGGCGATTGGGCGTTTCTAGGTCGTCAGTTAGTTTGTGGGTTCGTGAAGTCCGATTGACCAAAAGACAACTTAGAAAGTTATATCTGAATAAAAAGACAGGTGGTTTAAAGGGGAGTATCATCGCAGCAATGAATAAAATTAGGCAACGAGAAGCAATTACTAAAAAGTTAATGGAAAAAGGAATTAAGGAAGTAGGGCGTTTATCAAAAAGAGATAAATTCATAACCGGTATAGCTATGTATTTTGCTGAAGGTGACAAGGGGGACAAAAATGTTAGTTTTAGTAATTCTGATCCTCGAGCTATTACCTTTATGGTTAGTTGGCTTCAAAATGTTTGTAGGGTGCCTAAAGAAAAATTCCGTGTGAGTATTTATCTCCACGACAATCTTGACGAAAAAAAAGCAAAAAGATTTTGGTCTAGATTGACAAAAATTCCCTTAAGCCAATTTAGAAAAAGTTATATAGTAAAAAACAATCCTTATCGTTTAAGAAAAGTGAGACATATTTACGGAGTGGCAAGGGTTACGGTTAGCGACGCTAATTTACATAGAAAAATAATGGGTTGGATTTCAGGGATATTTAAATAAATTTATAATTAAAAAGTTTTCGCCGTTCCTCTCCGCGGTGGCGCAATGGTAGCGCGGGGGACTGTAAAATAATTGCAGCCTCCAAAAGAAATTTTGGAGTGAAAATTCCGGGATAACGGTGAAACCCTTCAATAAATTCAGGGTAATACCGTGGGAACCAAAAATTTGGACCCGTAGAGACTAGATACCGGAATACCTAAAGTCAATAATCATTTGACTAAGGTAAAGATATAGTCCACGCCTTTTGGAAACATTAGGATTAAGTGTAATCCCTAGGTTGCAGGTTCGAGTCCTGCCCGCGGAGCGGAGCGGCGAAAAACAAAACATCCCTTGGGGATGTTTTTGTTTTTATATGTTCTTTATAGGTGTGGCGAGAACCTGCTCCCCTTCGCCGTTAGGCGAATCACCGAATTCCGAGCGAAGCGAGGGAATGCCTTCGGGAAACTTCCTTCGGGCAACTCTTCGAGTCCTGCCCGCGGAGCTAGATATATTTGTATGTAATGTGATAGGATTTTTGACAGCCGATTAAGACCAGTTTATTATAAATAAACATAGATAAACTTAAAGGTCGGAAATTTAAAATTTAATTCAAATATTAAGTATGAAAAAGAATTTTTTACCAATCATTATTGTGGTCTTGGCGTTAATGGCAGGCTTCGCGCTCGCATTCCATCCCGGCCAGAACAAGAACGGGGATGTGCCCCAAGGACCTCATCAAACCGCCTGCGATAACCAAGGCAGGCAAGGGATTGATGTGGCAATAGCTAATGGCGGAATGGTGCATTGTGAGGAGTGTGTAGAGGTTGACCCAAGGGAAATTTCATTTGGAGCGTGTACGGATATTTCTTTAATAGAGGAGTTGGGTTTGTCCCAATGCTGTGGTATTAAGGGCCCGCAGGGCGGAATAAATTGTGGAGCGGAAGAAGAGTGGGTAGTGGGGATTGCCGCAGTCCCAACTTGCTACATTCCGGGTTCCTAACGAAACCAGGCATAGTAACGCTTTGGATTTAGATTAGAATTTAATTAAAATTTAAGACATAAAAAAGCCCGGTGCTATTGACAGCACATTTCAGATTTGATACACTTATGTCATAGTTATGAAAAGCAGTAAAAATCTAATTGAACAGTTAAATACCTTGCTCCACTTCAGCAAAAAGACTGTATATCAGCTCGGCGAGCAGTTCGGGCTTAAAAATACCTCGGTTGACACTTATATCAGCCGTTTTTTGAAGCGCAAGGAAATTATCCAGCTCAAAAAAGGGCTCTATCTAGCCGCTGATTTTTTCAATAAAAACAGGGGTGATATTTCCTATTCATTTTATCTCGCAAACATTTTGCGAACGCCATCCTATGTGAGCTCGTGGACAGCGCTTCAGTATTATAATTTAACCACTGAATCAATATACACTATAACTTCAGTTACACCAAAGGTTACTCGAGTATACAAAACAAAGGCGGGGACTTTTGCCTATCAGTCGATTAAAAAAGAGTTATTCTCGGATTTTTCTTTAGTAAAAGGGAAATTTGATTTTTTTGTCGCCTCCCCGGCAAAAGCTTTGTTTGACTTGTTATATTTCAAAACCCATCAGTTTCGGGGCATTAAGTTTGAGGATATTAAACCACTGGTTGAGGAACTGCGAATAGATATTGATGAAATGGACAAGTTAGAACAGGGCAAATTTTATGAAATGATTAACAAAAACCTTTAATTATGAGCGAGCAGATTCTTACTACATTAAAAAGAAAACTTGAAGATCTTTCCGCTTATGGCGAGATTGATGCCGAAACAAAACGAAATGCTCTTAAAGAAGAGTTGCAGTTTTATGTTCTGAATTTTATTTATCATCATCCGGAATATAGCAAATGGATTATGTATGGCGGCTCCGCGCTTCGCGTCTGTCACGGCCTTGAGCGAATGTCGGTTGATTTAGATTTTGAGATTGCCCATGCGATAACTGAAAAGTTTTTAGAAAAACTGAAAAAGGAGATTGAAAAACATTTTATTAGTACTCACGGTGCTGGAGCCGATTTTCTTATAATAAAAATAACCACAGGTAGGGGATTACTTCTTAAGTTTAATGTCGGCAAAGAATTAAGCATTGGCCACCCCTCAAAGCAGGTGCACGTTAAAATTGACCTCAATCATTTTACTGCCCCAAAAACAGTAACCGAACGCAGGCCGATAAATCAGGACCAGCTTTCATTTGTGATTACAACCTATAATATGTCCGCGCTTATGGCCAGCAAGATCGCCGCAATTTTCTTGCGCAGAACTCGGGGAGTGGGCGAAAAGGTCTATGAAGAAAAAGGACGCGATATTTATGACCTTCTATGGTATATGACCAAAAAAGTGGCGCCCGATTTTGATTATCTTATTGCAAAAGACGTTGACGTGAAAAATCCTAGGGCGCTTTTTGATAGGCTTACATTTCAGATGAATAGAGTAAATAATGAAAATCTCAAACAGGATCTTTTACCGCTTTTTGTAAACAGGACATATATTGAAAACTGGCTCAAAAATTGGCTGGAAAGTTACTTCCGGCTTCTTGATGAATACAAAATCAATACGGTTACAACACTGAACAGCATACAGATTCACCAGCATTTTCAGACTGACAATTTTTCATTCACGTATACTTATAACACGGAGGATGGAAAGTTAGTCAGAATACGATACATTATAAGCGATTACTGGATTGTTTTCCGCGATGGAGATTTGCCAATTGAAGCAGATAAAAAACTAGAAGATAAAATTGAATTTAGCAGCGACGGATTGAGTTCAAAACCTACTCCGCAGGACAAATTGAAGCAGTATGCCACTCTTTTCTACCAGAAAACGGAAGCATATTTCAAAAAAACAAACAGAATAGTGCTTGGCGACGGTATAATCACTAAGGTTATAAGAATAACAGCCGATAATTTAAACCAGAAAGAGCAGATTGTGCTCAATAAATCGGCTTTACTCTCTTGTGAGCTTGATGACTTATTGAAGTAAATAGCGCGCTATTCCAACAAAGAGCTCTCAATTGGGGAGTTTTTTGTTCCATCATAACCCTAAAAGGCTCATTTCTCTCCTCATACTTTTCCAGTCAAATGTTCTAAGGGCGT
>CAYZHR010000002.1:0-21225 GCA_964477885.1 uncultured Candidatus Saccharibacteria bacterium | reverse complement strand
GCAGCGGTCAGTTGCGTGTCGGCCCAACCAAATTGCCCCGTGCCTAAAATTAAACGGGTAATCTGAGCTCTCAACAAAAACATTAAAACGCTGATGGGAACGATTAAAAAAAGAATCTGGCGGAAGACTAAAGAAAAGTTGTCCAAGAATTCTCCTTTAACCCCGTTAACCCAGGCTCGCGATAAAGCCGGAAAAGCGGCCAAAGCAAAGGAAGCGCCGATAATGCCCAAGGGAAAATGCTGAAGATTATTGGCAAAGGTAAAAACGGCAATGGAGCCCACGCTTAAAGTGGAAGCAATGGCGGTAATGACGATCAGATTGATTTGGTAGGCCGCCGTGCCGATAGTTCTTGGCACCATCAGTTTGAAAACTTTCAAAAGTCCCGAAGAGCGGAAATCAAAAACGGGCAGATAATGGAAGCCGGCATGGCGGGCAGCGGGAATCTGCAGAACCAAATGCAGAAACGCTCCCAAAACTACGCCGTAAGCCAGTCCCCACAGACCAAACAGGGGCACGAAAAACAAGATGCCTAAGATAATGCCCAAGTTGTAAAAGACCGGCGCCAAAGAATAAGCCAGAAACCGGCTGAAATAATGAAGTACTCCGGAAAAAACGGCCGACAACCCCAAAAAGATGGGGCTCAAAAACATGATCCTCGTCAAAGAAACAACCAAGTCTTTTTGCTCCGGACTGAATCCGGGTGTGACGAACCTTGCCAGCCAGGGAGCAAAAATAGCCATAATGCCGCAAAAGACAATCAGCATAATCAAGAAACAGTTCAAGACGTTGTTGGTGAACCGCCAGCCTTCCTCCTCATCCTTTTTGAAAAACTCGGTGAAGACCGGCAGGAAAATAACCGTCACCCCGCCCAGAATCAAAATGCCGTAAACAAAATCAGGGATGCGGAAAGCGGCGAAATAAACATCGAGTTCCTCCCCGGCGCCAAACCTCCCAGCCAGCAGCCTGTCTCTGATCAAACCTAAAAATCGGCTGACAAAAGCCGAAAGTCCCAAAAGTAAAGCGGCAAAGGTCACGGTCTTTGTTTGCGAATTCAAAAAACTTTTTATCATCGCCCTAATCTCCTTCATTCTACTATTTTTTCCCTCCCTTTACAAACGAATCTTAATTTGTTAATCTTTCTCTCAGAACACACTACAAGGAGGTAAATATGGAAAGGTTGCCGCACGTCATCGAAACACAGCAATTCACGGTTGAATGGCTGGAAGAAGATTTTTTCCCTCTGGTCGATAAAATGGAAAGAATACTCAATTCGAAGGGAGTCGTAGCCTCGCTAAGGTATTTTTTCACGAGACGGGCCTTGACTGGCAAAAACGTGGTTGAATTTTTCTACGGAGCCAGTACCCGGACAAGATTGACCTTTGAGTTCGCCACCGCCCAGCTAAACGGAAGGAACTTCGCCACCGATAATGCCGGCATCAGTTCTTCCGCTGTTAAAGGAGAAAGCCTACGGGACACCATCAAGATAATTTCGGGCTACCGCACCACCGACATAATCGTCTTGAGGACGGCAATTGCCCAGAAGAAAGAAGGAGAGGAAATGAACCTGAAGGAGGCCGTTCCCTTCTCCACAAAACCAGTTATTAACGCGGGCGACAGAAACGAGCAGCATCCCACTCAAACCCTAATCGACCTTTACACTATCAGAAAAGAAAAAGGGCGAATCGCCGGCCTGACAATAGGTTTCGGAGGAGATGTTGGCGGCAGCCGGACAGTCAAATCACTTGTCTATGTGGCTGCCAAATACGGGGTAAAACTTATCTTTATTGCGCCGCAGTTGGCCCAGATACCGGTTGACCTGAGGAATTACTTAATTAGGCACGAGGTTGAGTTTAAAGAAGTCTACGACGTAAGAGAAGTGGCCCACTTACTTGACGTTTACTACGTCGTCAGAATACAGGTGGAAAGCACGGAACAAGCCGGGAGAAATCTTATGGCAAACTATGGAACTCCGGCTTTCTGGACGGCTAACGGACAGGCTTTGAACCGCCTACCGATGAGTGCAATCGTTCTGCATCCCCTGCCGCGGACGCAAAACGAACTCCCCTACGAGACCGACGAAGACCCCAGGTCCCGTTACTTTCGACAAGCTCAGTACGGCGAACCTGTCAGGATGGCTTTGCTTTTCGTACTCGCCAATAAGAAACACAGGGAGAAATTTCTGCAAAAAACAAACCCGCTTACCTTTTAGCGGGTTTTTCATTAAAAACAAAAATACCTCACTATTTTTGAGGTACTTTTGTTGCTCAAGCAGGCAATAAGCCGAATTCTGTATTAAGCAATCATCTATCTTGTCCCGACGTTGCCGTCGGGATCTAGCGAGCTACCTTTTCACGAAAGCTCTGAGATGAATCCCCTAGCTTCCGGTTTGCTCTTGCTCCTAGGTAAGTATTTAGCCGTTTCACCCCCGCTCTCTAAGCCTACCACCGAAGTTGTTCAATTATTGATTGTTTAATAATCTAACGGAACAAATTATTGTTTGTGATAAGCATAGAGAGCGGGGCTCGTCTCTGATCGCAACTCTAGCGTTTCCGCCGACGGGTGTTACCCGCTACCTTTTTAACTTCTGAAGAACAGAAGTAGGAGTTCGGACTTTCCTGAACGTAACATTTTGCAAAGCAAAATTGTACGTCCCGATTGCCTTGCCTACTTGAGCATTTGTATTATATCAAAAAAAGGAGCAATGTCAAGCAAATAAAAGTGCCCCCACTGCGACTCGAACGCAGAACCATCACCTTAAAAGGGTGCTGCTCTACCAATTGAGCTACGGGGGCCCTACAAACCTTCTTCTTTCAGTTTCTCTAATAACTCTTTTTGTTTTTTTGTCAACTTCTTGGGAGTTTTGACAATCAGTTTAACATACAGATTGCCGCGGCCGTAACCGGAAAAATGAGGAATGCCTCTGCCGGAAATCCTCAGCACTTTGCCGGATGCCGTGCCGTCAGGAACTTTCAATAAAATATCCTTGCCTTCCAAAGTCGGTATCTCAATCTCTGCTCCCAAAGCTGCCTGAGAGAAAGATATCTCCTGACTCAAATACAAGTCGTCTCCCTTCCTCTGGAAAACTGGATGCTTTTTGACGAATATCCGAACATACAGGTCGCCGGGCTTGCCGCCTTTTCGGCCCGCTTCCCCTTTGCCTTCAACTTTTATGACTTGATTTGTATCAACTCCAGCCGGGATGAAGATTTTTATTCTTTCTTCCGTTCTCAATCTGCCTTCTCCCCGACAAACGTTGCAGGGTTTGTCGGGCCGGTAACCCTCGCCCCCGCATTCGGGACAGACAGTCACCCGGGTAATGGAACCGAAAATCGTTTTCTTGATTTGCTGCACTTCTCCGGTCCCCCGGCAGGAAAAACATTCGTTGATCGGAGTGCCGGGCTCGGCCCCCTTGCCCTGACAGCGCGAACAGACGATCAAGCGATACAAAAAAATCTCCTGTTCTTTGTTTTTTAAAATATCCTCCAGAGGTATTTCCACGTCCAACTCAACATCTTTGCCTTTTTTGAAGTCTCTCTTTTTACGGCCGCCGCCAAACCCGAACATCTCTTCAAACACGTCCATAAAATCGATTCCTTCTCCGAACCTGTCACGGAAAGAGTCGAAATCGAACCCGGGAGCAGAACCGAAACCCCAGCCCGGTTGTCCGCCTTCAAACGCCTGGCCGAACTGGTCGTACTGGCTTCTCTTATCCTTGTCGGAAAGAATCTGATAAGCCTCGTTTATCTCCTTGAACTTCTTTTCGTCCCCTCCTTTGTCGGGATGGTGCTTGTGAGCCAGTTTCCGATAAGCTTTTTTGATGTCGTCGGGGGAAGCTGTCCGCTCAACGCCTAAAATTTGGTAGTAGTCTTTTGCCATCGAATTTTATTTCTTCTCTTTGTACTCGCCTTCTTCAGGACCTTTTTTCTCCTGGGATTGTTTGTACAATTCCGCTCCTATTTTCTGAATGGCCTCGGAAAGTTGGGCTGTTTTTTCTTTTATTTCATCTATCTTATCATTGTCTTTAACCTTTTTCAAAGCTTCCATTTTTTCTTCAATCTCTTTCTTGGCGCTAGAGTCAACCTTGTCGCCCGCCTCCCTTAAAGTTTTCTCGGTGGTGTAAACTAAATTGTCAGCCAGGTTTCTCGCTTCAATCAACTCCTTCTTTTCTTGATCTTGGGCGGCATGAACTTCCGCTTCCTTCTTCATTTTCTCGACTTCTTCTTTGCTCAATCCGGTCGAACCCTCAATCCTGATGGACTGAGATTTGCCGGTCGCTTTGTCTTTAGCTGTCACATGCAGAATGCCGTTAGCATCAATGTCAAAAGTGACTTCAATCTGAGGAATGCCGCGAGGAGATGGAGGAATACCGTCCAGAATAAACTTGCCGAGGGTCTTGTTGTCTTGAGCTATGGGCCGTTCGCCCTGCAGAACATGAATTTCGACCGAAGACTGATTGTCGGCGGCAGTTGAAAAAACCTGGGTTTTGGCCGTAGGCACAGTAGTGTTCTTTTGGATTAAAACCGTGTTGACCTGGCCCAAAGTCTCAATGCCTAGGGAAAGAGGCGTCACGTCCAGAAGCAAAACGTCTTTGACTTCTCCCTGCAAAATGCCGGCTTCAACGGCCGCCCCCACTGCCACCACCTCATCCGGGTTGATGCCCTTATGGGGCTCTTTGCCGAAAAGGTTTTTAATCTCTTCCTGAATTTTAGGCATCCTGGTCTGGCCTCCGACCAAAATTATTTCATCGATTTCTTTGGTGCTTAATTTGGCTTCTTGCAGGGTTTGCTTGACGTAGTCCAACGATTCGGCGATGTAATCTGAAACTAAGTCTTCCAGTTTCGCCCGGCCCAATTTGTAATATAAGTGTTTGGGGCCGGCCTGGTCGGAAGTGACAAACGGCAGGTTGATTTCGCTCTCCAGAGCCGAAGACAGCTCAATCTTGGCTTTTTCAGCCGCTTCTTTTATCCTCTGCAAAGCCAAGGGGTCTTTTGACAAATCTATCCCTTGGTCTTTTTTAAAATTTTGAACTATCCAGTTCATAATCCTCTGGTCAAAATCATCTCCCCCCAAATGGGTGTCTCCGCCGGTCGCTTTGACTTCCACCGTATCTCCGCCCACATCAAGAACGGAAATGTCAAAGGTGCCTCCGCCAAAATCGTAAACCACAATCCGCTCATCTTTCTTTTTAGTCAAACCGTAAGCCAAAGCGGCGGCCGTAGGCTCATTAATCACCCGCTTGACGTTAAACCCGGCAATCTCACCGGCGATTTTAGTTGCTTTTCTTTGAGAGTCGTCGAAGTAAGCGGGACAAGTAATAATGGCTTCGGTAATCTTCTCGCCCAGCTTCTCTTCGGCATCCTGCTTTAATTTCTGTAGAATCATGGCGGAAATTTCAGGGGGCGTATACCAACCATCCCCCATTTTAGCTTCCACCCCGCCATCCTTCCTCTCCCGAATTTCATAAGGCAAGAGTTTTTTGTCTTTTTGGACTTCGGCATCGGAAAACTTCCGGCCCATCAGCCGCTTGATGGAATAGACGGTGTTTTGGGGATTGGTAATCTGCTGACGGCGCGCCAAAACGCCGACCAGTCTTTCTCCGGTCTTGGTCAAAGCCACGACCGAAGGAGTGGTCCTGCCCCCTTCCTTGTTCTCAATGATTTTGGACTCCCCGGCCTCCACCGCAGCCATGGCCGAAAAGGTAGTGCCCAAATCAATTCCTAATATTTTAGCCATAAAATTGATTGGATTAGTTATTTAATAATTTTTATTTTGGCAGGTCTGATAACCTTACCTTGCAATTTGTAACCTTTTTGAACTTCCTCCACTATTATACCAGATTCCTTGCCTTCCGCCTCTCCGACCACTTCGTGAAAATTGGGGTCGAATTTCTCGCCTAAAGCTTTTATTTCCTCCACGCCCTGATTCTTTAGAAAATCCTGGATTTGAGTTTTAATCTGCAGAACTCCCGCCAGATACTCGTCCTTCTTGTCTGCAGGAATTTCTTTTTCCGCTTTTTCAAAATTGTCCAGAATCGGCAAAAGCTTCAGAATTATTTCTTCTCCAGCGTACTTTAAAATCTCGGAGATCCTTTCCATTTCTTCTTTTTTGTAATTCAAAAAGTCAGCCCTAGAGCGCTGCCAGCCAGCTAAATACTCCTCGCTCTTTTTCTGATAATCTGCTAATTCTTTCTTAAGTTCTTCTATATTTTGTTTTTGCTTGTCATCCATATAACAATCTATATTATAACACAACCTGTCAATGGTCAAGAAGGGGAAAAGATGTTAAGATAACCTAATATGTCCAATCGTTTAACTTGCCTTATTGCCGGGATTTTGCTGGCAGCAATGTTTTTGCTCGCGGTTTTCAGCATGAAAGACGACTCCTTCACCATGGATGAAATTGCTCATTTGCCGGCCGGCTACTCCTACTTGACTCAAAAAGACATGAGGTTGAATCCCGAACATCCGCCGCTCGTCAAGGACTTGGCCGCTTTGCCTTTGCTTTTTATTGAAGGAATCAATTTTCCCGACCAAATCAAGTCCTGGCAGGAAGACATCAACGGCCAGTGGGACTTCGGCTATTATTTCCTTTATCATTCAAATAATCCGGTCGATGAAATGCTTTTTTGGGGAAGGATTCCTATGGTCCTGCTGCTTCTTTTGCTGGGATTTTACGTCTTCCGCTGGGCCAGGGAGCTTGGCGGTAACAAAGCCGGCCTCTTGGCTCTTTTTCTTTTTTCCTTTTCGCCCACCCTGCTGGCTCACGGCCGGCTAGTTACGACCGACGTTGGGGCGGCGGCCGGCGTTTTCATCGCCACCTATTATTTCGTCAGAACTCTTAAAAAACCAAGTAAGAAGAATGTAATTTTGGCCGGCGTTTTCTTCGGCATAGCTCAGCTTCTCAAATTTTCCGTCATCCTGCTTCTGCCTCTTTTTGTCTTTCTGGCCTTGGTTTATTGGCTGATAAAACTCCGGGGGCTGAAGGAAACCGCAAAAATCTTAATTTTAGTTTTTGTCATGGGCTTCATTCTGGTTGGCGCTTTGTATCAATATCATATTCTGAACTATCCGCCGGAAAGACAATCGGCCGACGCCGAAGTCTTCCTCCAGGCTTATCCTGAATCTCTGGAAAAAACATTATCATGGACAGCTGAAAAACCAATACTGCGCCCCTACGCCCAATACCTGACTGGTCTTTTCATGGTTTTCAACCGGGCGACTTCTGGTAACACCACTTATTTTATGGGAGAAGTTTCCAACCAGGGTTGGAAATATTATTTCCCCGCTGTTTATTTGATTAAAGAACCTCTAACTTTCCACATCTTAAGTCTCCTGACTCTGCTCTATGCTGTCTGGTTGATCAGAAAGCCGTTTTGGCAAAACACTTTCTCAAGGCTGAAAAATTGGCTGACCAGCCACTTCCCGGAATTCACCATGCTCTGCTTCATCGCCCTTTATTGGGCCAGCAGCCTGACTTCCAATCTTAACATCGGCGTGCGCCATCTTCTGCCGACTTTCCCTTTTGTTATGGTTTTGGCCGGCATCATGGCCACAAAACTTTTGAAAGAACCGTTCTTGAAAATAAAATACTTCATCTTGGGTTTTTTGATTGTTTGGCAAGCGGCTTCGGTTCTGGCGGTCTCGCCTCATTTCCTGGCCTATTTCAACGAACTGGCCGGGGGGCCGGACAAAGGCTATCTTTATACCGTAGATTCCAACCTCGATTGGGGCCAGGATTTAAAGAGGCTGGCAAAATGGGTTGAAGAAAATAACATTGAGAAAATAAAAATCGCCTACTTCGGCGGCGGCGAACCGAACTATTATCTGGGCGACAAGGCCGATGGTTTCAACTGGCTGGAACCGCAAAAGGGATGGCTGGCTGTTTCCGCCACTCTCCTCCAAGGGGGTCGGGGAACGCCGGCACCGGGATTCAATCAGCCGACCGGCTACTTCGACTGGCTAAACCAATATACTCCGGTAACTAAAATCGGCTACTCCATCTTTATTTACAATATACCCGACTGAACCTTAAATCGAAATACTTCAGCTCACCTTTTTCCCTGGCCAAACTGCATTCAGGGGGAATTTCTTTTTCCAAAACCAAACTGAGCTCTTGAACCTGCCAATCCAAGTCTCCTTTTAAGTTAAAATAAATCTCCCAGCCTTCGGAAGTCTTAAGATTCAACCTTTCCTCAGAAACAAAAGAGGCTTTAACAATTAAAAAATCCAAATCCTCCTCTATTTTTGACTTTACCTCGAGGACTTTTGAGAAAATTTCCTTGCTAATCGCCGCTTCTCCTAAATTTACTTCCTCCGTCAAGGTCAGATTTTCAATTTCCATTAAAGAAGAGTCGGCCTCCGCCAATCTTTCAAAGACAACTCCTTCGTTATCAAGCAAGAAACAATCCTCATCTTCACACCAAACAGCCACGCCAACTCTTTCTTTCACTAAAAGATTGATGGCATCGGGTAATCCCCGGCCAATCTCAACTTCGGCTATCTGAGGAAAAGTGTTTAAAATGTCTTTTTCAACTTGTCCCGAATCAATGACGAAAATACTTTTTGTCTTTAAAAACAATAATCTGTTTTCTAGCTTCTTTTCGACCAAAAGTTCAATCCATTCTTGGGGAACTTTATCCTCGCCAGTGACAATGATTTTTTTTATCTGGAAAACTGGTGAAAAAAATAGGAAATAGAAAACACCTGCAACAATCATTAAAACCAAAATCCCCAGCCAGAAAAATCGCTTGCGGAAAAACGATTTTTTTCTTTTATACCGGTGCGGCTTTCGGTAATACCTCCTTTTTCTCATAATCTTCGTTTGGCTTTTCTTAGCTTCTCAAAAATATAAGTCAGCCAGTATTTTCTGGAAAGAGGCAAGTCGCGAGTCTTCACATATTCATACGCTCTACCTCCAAAGCCCATTTTAAATAAAGTCGGGCCGGCCCAGGGATGACGGGGATCTTTTTTGGGGTCGGTAAAACCCCAGAAATCGTACATTTTACATCCTCTATTTTTTGCTTCTTTTATCGCTTCCCACTGTAATAAATAAGGAATGGAAAACTTGGCGTATTTCTCCAGAGAAGCTGCTTGGTGATAGAAACCGATTCCTGACCAAAAAATCACCATGACTCCGGCCGCCACTTCCCCTTTATACTTCCCGAACAGCCATAAGGCCTCACTGTTTATTGAAAAAGCCTCAAACTCGTTTTTGATGTATTCTCCAGAAAAAGGAGTGAACTTTTGTCTGGCCGCTACTTTTTTATTGAGTTTTTGATAAATCTCAACGTCGCTTGGTTTTTCGCTTTTCTCAACAGTAATATCAGGATTTTTCATCGCCTGGCGAACCAGATAGCGAGTGGTTTTGCGCATATTCTTCAATAATTCTTCTTCGGACGGCGTAAGGTCTAACTTCCACGTCGCCTCGTAGGCGTTGGCGTGCATCGGCGCCTCTCTAAATCCTAAATCTTGAAATAGTTTTTGATTTTCTTCATTTCTTTCCAAAAGCGGCGCTATCCTAATGAAGCTCGCTTTTTCTTCTTTGGCAATTCTTCTTAATTCCTTAAAAAAAACGTGAAAAGTCTCTTTCTCTCCCAAAGGGCCGTGTTGCACCAATAAAAAAGTCCCCCGTCGCGCTACTACCTTCACCGCTATAATAACGGAGGACAGTTCTCCGTTATTATATATGCCGAGGCGCCAAATTTTATTGCCCATCGTTTTTTGAAACTCGCCCCAATTCCAAGACTGCAGAAAAGTCTTTTCCTGTACATTCAAAAGAAAACTCTCCCAAGCTGACTTATCTGTTATTTCTTGACAAAAAAACCAATCCATGTATAATTTATTATTATTGAAAATAAGGAGGAATATAAAAAATTAAATGAAGTACCCATTCCCCGAATGCGGCACTTTTTTTATTTCCTACTGATATACCACATTTGGTGCGGCCGCACCATTTGTACTATAATTCTATTTCTTCTATTAAAAATAATTTGGCGTACTGGTCCAAAGAATACTTCCTTAAAATGGCTTCTGTCTCTTTCAAAACATCATAGGGACAAACCCAAACGCTCTGTTGCAATTTTCGATATTTTAAAAGATAAAGATTATCTCTTAATATTTCTCTTAAATGTTTTTTGCTCTCCGGAATGTCAAAAATTATCATTTGCCACTTCCCATCAGGTCTTCTTTTTTCTTCTTTTGTTCTAAGTTGAATTTTTAGAATCTTATCTGCTCCTTTTGGAGTAATCAACGCTGCCTGTTTTTGCTCTAAATTCTTAATTTTTATATATCCTTTTCTTTTTAAATAATAAATGATTTGACTAAAGTTTTTTCGTTCCTGTTTCTTCTGGTATTGATATCTGAATTTATGAAATTCTGGATTCCAAACTTCCTGCCATGGTCTTGAGGAAAATACATCTTGAATATCACCGATTTTTTCAAGAAAATTATAAAAATCCCAAAGAAATTTGTCACTTAACGGTAATCTCATATCCTATCTCTATAATAGCACATTTGGTGCGGCCGCAGAATTTGTACTATTGTTGTACCATTAATATTATACCACCAATTGTTTAATTAATTGGGTTGGCACTCGGCTTTCTAAAAGAACGACATCGCCTTCTCGACAAAAACTCTTTATTTTCTCCACGATTTCGTCTGCCCTTTCCATAAACAAGGCATTAGGAGCTCCCTCTTTTATTTCCCTGAAGCGGTCTTTGGTGGTAATGACGGCCAAGTCGCAAACTTCGCCGATTTTTTGACCGATTTTCCGGTGGACTTCTTTTGACGCCTTACCGAGCTCAATCAAACAAGGCATGATAATTACTTTTTTGCCAGGTCGTTTCGCTAAATAATCCAAGTCGGCCATAATACCGGTGGGATTGGCCGAATAAGTGGCGTCAATAAAGTTGATGCCGTTGAGGCCTTTTTTGACCTTCGGCCAGGGTTTAATTTTCTGACAGGCTCTATCAATCTCGTCCTGGCTCAAGCCCAGTTCCTGGGCAACAGCTTTGGCGCAAGAAATATTCTCTTCTTGGGGAGAGTGAGCGCCCTCGCCGTAAAGTTTCTTTTTAATCTGCGTTTTATTATATAACTCCAGACAATATTTGTTGTTGGCATTAAAAAAAGCTGTACCATTTTCCGGTAAACTCTCTATTAATTCGTATTTTGTTTTAACAATGTTTTCCTGCGAGCCGAAGGTAGCCATATGCTGTTCATTAATCCCGGTTAAGATACCGATTTTGGGCTGGACGACATTACACAAAAGTTTTATACCACCCCGATTGTAAGCTCCCATTTCGCAAACAAAAATTTCATGCCCTTCATTTAGTTCGTCTAAAATGCACTCGGCAATCCCCACTTCCGAATTCTGGTGTTCTTTTGTTTTTAAAACCTTGAATTTCTCGGACAAAATCGCGGCTAAATATTCCTTGGTTGAAGTTTTGCCGTAAGAACCGGTAATGCCAACCACTAATAAGTTTTCAAACTTAGCTCTTTTCTGCTTCGCCCGTTTTATGAGGCGATTCCTTAAAACTACGGCAATTGGCTGGAAAGACAGAACTAAAAGAGAGAAACCGATGGGAGCTAAAATATCCAAAAGCAAAAGGGAGGCCGCAAATTTGGTCAGCCTGAATTCCAAAAGAAACAGAAAGAAGACGACCAAAATTTCAAAGGAAACTCCGGTGCTCAAAATAACCGAAGTTTTTTGAGTCAAAACCGGCACTCGAAGAGTTTTCCGCCAAAAACTTTTCAAAGTGAACAAGACTTCGACAAAGAAAACAAAGGCGACGAAATAAACCAAACCAAATTTAACGTTTTCCCAGCCGAGCCTGGCTGAAAATATTATTCCCAAGAGAGTCAGAACTTTAACCAGCAACAAATAATTGAAAAACAACTTTTTCCCTTTATGGGTTCTGAAATGGTCCAAAAATCGGCCGATGTGGTACTCTTTCAATTGCCAGAGATAAACCCAAAAAAGAAGCTTTTTTGTGAAAACGATGAGCCAAAGTAGAGCAATTAGATATCTCATAATGTTGATATGGTGAGATTCGACCTCCCGATATTATGTTTAATTTTTGGAGGTCGAACCTCCAGATATTGTTATAAATCGAACGATTTTTTCAGCCAAAATCTCCGGCGCTTCTTTTTGAGGATTATGCCTGACATTCGGGATAATTTCCAGCTCGGCTCCCGCAATCTGATTTTTTATAAAGTTTGCGTGGCGAAGCGGCGTTATGCCGTCTTTCTCGCCCCAAATAAGCAAAGTAGGAACGGCAATCTGAGAAAAAATTTCGGAAATATCCTCTTTAATCACATTAAGATAGGTTTCTTTCATTACCCCCTCGGCTAATAAATAATCGCTTGTTTTGAACAGTGTTCGGTAGGCAATTTTTCTGGCAAATTTATAAAACGGCAGAAAAGAAAACCTGTTCAAAAAATGGGCGACTGCTTTCTGTATTTCTTTTTTCAGCCGCTTTTTCCGAATACCGGCGCTATCCACTAAAATCAACTTTCTGACTCTTTCCGGATATTTAACCGAAAACTTGACTGCCACCGAACCGCCAAAAGAATGACCTAATAAAAAAACTTGAGAAAGATTATTTTTCTCAAAAAAATCCTTCACCCACTCTACGTAATCACTAATTATCCAGGGTTTTATTGGGGAAGGATTCTCTCCGAAACCAGGTAGGTCCGGCACAAGGACTTTATAGCCTTGTTTTTCCAATAATTCTTTCACTCTGACCCACTGTGGGACGGAAACCGGCCAACCCCAACCATGAAGGATTAATATGTCTGCCATTTTAAACTTTGCTTTTTACAATTTTGAATCCGGTGTATTTTTGAAGTACTTTCGGCACCTTAACGCTGCCGTCTTTCTGCTGATAGTTCTCTAAAATAGCAATCAAAATCCGAGGACTGGCAATTACCGTATTATTCAACGCATAAGCGAATTTAGTTTTGCCTTCTTTGCCGCGGTACCGGATGTTTAATCTCCTTGTCTGCCAGTCAGTCAAATTGGAATCTGAATGGGTTTCGCCATAAGCATTTCTTGATGGCATCCAGGTTTCGATGTCATACATTTTATATTTTCCCGCTCCCATATCACCTGTTGAGTTGATAACGACTCTGTGCGGTAATTTCAAATCTTTTACTATTTCTCGAGCAATTCTCAGCATCTCCTCCAGCCATTTGTTTGATTCTTTTATATCGGCCCGACAAATAACAATCTGTTCAACTTTTGTAAATTCATGAACCCGATATAAACCACGAGTATCTTTGCCATAACTCCCTATTTCTGACCTATAGCATTGAGATATGCCGCACATTTTAATCGGTAAGTTTTTCTCATCTAATATTTTATCACTATAATAAGCAAGTAATGATGGTTCGGCGGTACCGGCTAAAAACAACGGTTCTTTGACCACTTCTCCGCTCGCTAGCTTGCTCGGGTTGCCTATTTGATATACTTCATCGTAACCGAACGGAAAATGACCACTGCCGATTAAAGCGAATTCACGAACAAGTGTAGGAGGAACAAAAAGCTCAAACCCTTCTTTTCTCATTCTGTTTATGGTGTACCACAGTAAAGCCAGGTGGAGTAAAACAGCTTCATTTTTCAGATAATATCCTCGGAAGCCCGCCGTCTTCACGCCCGCTTCGGTGTCGATTAAATCTAAATCCTTGCCTAATTGAATATGGTCTTTGATTTTAAAATTAAACTTTGGCACCCTGCCCCATTTTTCTACTTCTCTATTAGATTTATCGTCTGGTCCAACCGGCACATCTTCGGAAGGAATATTGGGAACCGACAATATTAATCGTTGGAATTCTTTATCCAGTTCCTGAAAATCGTTAGTCAGCCGGTCGGAATTGGTGTCCAATTCCCTCATCTTCAAAATAATGGCGCTTTTTTCTTTTTCACCTGTCGCTTTCTGAATTTCTTTATTGGCCTTATTCTTCTGCGCTCGCATATCTTCAAGCGCCTGAAGACATTCCCGTCTCTTTTTGTCAATCTCCAAAAGCCGGTCAATATCTAAATCAATACCCTTTTTTTTGCAGGCATCTTTAACTTTTTCCGGATTTTCTCTAATGAATTTGATGTCTAACATTTATTGATGATCGATGAATGATATTTTTCTGGATGATATGGCTTCAGCCGGTAAGTTTTAACTTTCAGCCTCATTTTTTTGAGCTCCTCGGGCAATTCTCTTATAAAAATCTCTTGGTCGTAACCGAAACAGATAACGTCGGGCCTTACTTCGGCAATTATCTTGTAAGGATTTTCAGAATATCCTAATTTTACCTCATCCGCTATATTGGCTCTCTTGAGCTCTTTCAGCCTTTCTTCCTCGTTTTTTGAAGGAAAACGGCCCTTTATCTTTTTTACTGTTTTGTCTTTTGCCACCACTGCCACTAAATAATCGCCGTATTTCTTTGCTTGCCTCAGGAAATCCAGGTGGCCAAGATGAAGACAGTCAAAGACTCCAGCTACTAAAACTTTTTTCATGCTTCCAAATTAACAAAGTGAATTTTACGTCGAGCATAACATTATTTGGGTCTCATGGTCGGAAAAATAATCGCTTCCCTTAAGCTGTGGGAATCGGTCAAGAGGGCAACCAATCTGTCAACGCCCAAACCCAAGCCGGCGGCTGGCGGCATACCGTATTGAAGAGCTTCTAAGAAGTCTTTATCCTTTCTTTCTGTCTCAATTTTGGCTTTCTGAAATCTTCTTTCCTGCTCAATAGGGTCATTTAACTCAGAAAAGCCCTTGATCAATTCAATCCCTCCTATTACCAATTGAAAACTGTGAGCCTCTTTGTGATTGTCAATTTTAGCTTTAGCCAAAATGGATAATTCCACCGGATAATCAATAACAAAGGTGGGCTGGATAATTTTTTCTCGAGTTTCTTCGTAATTTCTCTGATATTTAATTCTCCGCCAAGGAGTCTTAAAGTCTATCTTTTGCCCTTGATAACTAATCTGGCTTTTCCCTTTTATTTTCTTCACCAAATCAACCATTATCCTTTCAAGAAACTTCATCAAATTATCCCTGTCTTGATAGGCCCAGTAAAGCTCCAGCATGGTGAAGTCGGGATTGTGATGCTTGTCCATGCCTTCATTCCTGAAGCATCTGCCGATTTCATAAATCTTCTCGAAGCCGCCGACCAAGAGTCTTTTTAAGTAAAGTTCGGGCGAAACCCTCAGATACAAATCAAGCTTCAGGGCATTCAAGTGGGTTTTGAAGGGCTTGGCCAAAGCGCCGCCAGGAATGGGCTGCAGGATCGGCGTCTCTACCTCTAAAAATCCTTCCTTGGCCAAGATATTCCGTAATTCCTCAATAATCCTAGAACGCAATTGAAATTTCTCTTTGACCTCAGAATTCATGATCAAATCAAGGTATCTTTTCCGAAAGCGTTCTTCAACATCTTGGAGCCCGTGCCATTTCTCCGGCAGGGGCAGAACAGACTTGGCCAAAATGCGGAAATCTGAAACTTCAATCGTTTTTTCACCCCTTTTGGTTTTGAACAAAGTGCCGGCGACTTCAATAAAATCGCCAACATCAAAATTGGCCAAGAAAAACTGGTATTTCTTAGCTCCCACCTTGTCTCTTTTCAGATAAGCCTGGAGTTTGTTTGTGCCGTCTTCAAAATGGAAGAAGGCTGAGCCGCCGTGCTCCCTGATTGAACGAATGCGACCAACTAAATTAAGTTCAGTTTTGGCCCGGGCAAACCTCTCAAAATTAGCCAAAGTTTCCTCAATCGAATGAGTTCTTTTGGTCTTAATCGGATAGGGATTTATTCCGGCTTTCTTAATAGCCTCTAATTTTTTTATTCTTGTTTTACGAATATTAACCAGTGCCATAACTTCTTTAATCTTACGTCATTTTCAGCCAAAAGAAAAGCCCCCTTTATGGGGACCCAGTATGAACGAGGCGAGACCTCGATCAAGACCTCAATCAATTTATTCTATATTAAGTATTTTGTACTGAAGCTTGCCTGCCGGGGTGCTGACCTCAATAACAGCTCCCTTGGTTTTGGCCAGTAAGGCCTTGCCTAACGGCGAATCAATGGAAATCTTGCCAACTAAAGGATCGGCTTCTTCTGCTCCCACGATTTTAAATCTTTCTTTTTCCTTACCGGCACTGACTAAAATGGTCGAACCAATCTGGGCCAAACCATTCCGTTTTTCTCCAGAAGGCACAATAATGGCGTTCTGGATTAAATCCTCTAAATCCAAAATTCGTCCTTCAATGAAAGCTTGAGCTTCTTTAGCTTCATGATACTCTGAATTCTCGGTCAAATCGCCGAAAGCAATGCTTTTTTCCAGTCTTTCGGCAATCTCTTGGCGTTTAGCGGTTCTGAGGTATTCCAGCTCTTTTTTCAATTTTTCCAACCCTTCCTGGGTAAGGTATTTTTCCACCCCGTTAGAAGTTCGTCTTATATAGCAATTTGCCAATTTCAGACAAACTTTTGTTTTTTTATCATACCCCGTTATCAATAAGCAGAAAAAAATAAAGAATTTTTTTCTGACCAGGACTTCTAACGGGGTCCATATTAGCCCATAATACTGAAACAAAAAACCCTGTCAAGTGTGAATAAGCTATCGGCTGAAATACCAGTTCAAAACCTCCTGAGCCACCGGCAAAGCCGCCACTTGCTCCTTTTCCACCTTCTCAATCATGATCGTCAAAACAATCTGGGGATTGTCGTAAGGAGCAAAAACAGTCACCCAGTTGTGGTAGAAATCGTTGCCGAGTTCGGCGGTACCGGTTTTGGCCGCAGCTTTGACCGGCAAAGAACTCAACACAACCGCCGAAGCGTGGGGGCTCTGAAAACCGGTTACGGCCTGCCGCATGCCTTCCCGTATTATCTGCAGGTTAACAGGGTCAATGAAATTCCGGCGGATGATTTCAGATTCAATCTCTTCAACCAATCTCTTTTCCTCATCGATAATTTGTTTGACGACTTGGGGCTGGTACAGTGTGCCGCCGTTGGCGATGGCAGCAAAGGAATTGGCTACTTCTAAAGGCGTAATCTGCAGAAAGCCCTGGCCAATGGCCAGGTTGTACGTGTCGCCATCCCACCAGCTCTGACCCCAGGTTTCTTTTTTCCAGTCTTTATCGGGCAAAAAACCTTCGACTTCTCCCGGTAGGTCGATACCGGTTTTATCTCCCCAGCCAAAAAGTTCCAAATATTTTTTAATCCTGGTCGGACCCAAACCTTCTTGATTCTCGTAGCCTCCACCGACAGTGTAAAAATAAACATTGCAAGACTCGGCCAGGGCCTTCCTCATATCGGTCCAGCCGTGCACTGCCCAGTCGGCTTTGGTGGTGGAAGCGTTGGCAATCCAAGGATTGGGAATGGTAATTCCGCCGCCGCAATAAATGCTTTTATCCGGATTGATTAATCCTTCTTCCAAAACGGCTGAAGCAATCAAAGGCTTGATGGTGGAGCCGGTTAAGTAGCTGCCGGCAACGGCTCGATTGAAAAGCGGGTCGGACGGATTGCTCTCGATTTCTTGCCATTGTTCCTCGGTTATCCCCTGGCTGAAAAGATTGGCGTTAAAACTGGGGAAATTGACCAAAGCCAAAACCCCGCCGTTCTGCGGATTAAGAGCAACGGCCACCCCGGCGCTGGCTCCGGTATTTCTGACAGACTTGGCTAAAGCCTGACTCAATTTCTCTTGGAGTTCCGAATCCAGGTTGAGAACCAGGCTTTGACCGGATTGAGGCATGGCCACAATTTCTTTGGAGATGGGATTGCCGTGAACATCTCTCTCAATTTGGATTTCCCCTGGTTTCGGCTTTAAAACTTCGTTGTAATAACCTTCCAGGCCGGTGCTTTCGCCGGTTTTCCTTTGGTAGCCGATCAAATGGCTGAAAAAAGAGTCGGATGAATATTCCCTAACGGTATTGTTTTTTATCTCGCACCCGGGGAATTCTTTTATTCTGACTTCGTAAAAAATCAAGGCTTCATGAGGAAGGTTTTCTTCAACCACCTCGCCGTCGCAAACGAAATCAAAACTCGGCTTGTTGAAAACAAGTTGTTTTAAGTTTTCATCGTAAATCACCCCTCGGCCAGCCTGAATCAAGCGGATGGCAAACTTATTTTCTTCGGATAATTGAACGAGAGCCTCTCCTTCCAAAACATTCAATTGAAAAGTCCTGGCCAAAAGGACAAAAATCAAAACTAAAAAAAGAAACCAAAACCCTCTCAGGATTTTTTGGGAAAGCGGAAACTCCAACCTTCTCCCGGAAACTCCCATCTCCTTTTCTTTCTTCTGGGCCAAAGAATCCAATAGAATTTCCTGAGGCTCAATTTCTCTTTCGAATTTTTTAATCTTAAATTTAGACAACTGGAGCTTGAACATGTTTCTTTAAAACCATTTTAACGAAAAGGGCAATAGCCAGCAAAATCAATGTATTTAACCCGATAAAGCCTGAGGAAAAAATATCTAAAAAGAATCCTCCCCAGAAGCCGGCCAAAATCCCAAAATACTTATGCGGTTTCTCTAAAAGGTTAATCAGAATCACTAAAATCAAAACAATGTTGGGAACGAATCCCGCTATATCGAAATAAACCAAAAAGCTAGTCTGCCATAAAACCAGCAAATAAAAAACAATGAGAAAGAGTAATGATTTTTTAATCATCTAGAGATTGAGGATTATTAAAACTTCTTTCAATTCTTTAATCTCGACGAAAGGCAAAATCTCAGCTTGCTGGAAAGGCCCGATGTCGCTTCTTTTGATTTTTCCCGTTAAACCGACCAAGAGGCCCTTGGGATAGATGCCGCCCAAAGAGGAAGAAAGCACCAGTTGGCCGGTTTTGACCTCTTTTTCTTGAGGAATAAGATCTAAAAGCAATTTAGAGCCGCCCTGGCCTTTGACTATTCCAGCGACGTCGCTGTCGGAAATTTCAGCGTCAAAAGAACTTTCCTTATTGGAAATTAGCCTGACGTAACAGTACCTTTCGTAGACTGCGGTGATACTGCCCAAGAGCACTTTTTCTTGGGTTATAACCGGCATGCCTTCTGAAATACCGTCTTGGGAGCCGAGATTAACTAAGACAGAATCCTGACCGATGTCTTTGCCGATTACTTCGGCCAAAGCCAGCCGGAATTCTTTTTGCAGACCAATCTCCAAAGCCTTTCTCAATATCTCGTTCTCTTCCCTTAATTCTGAAAAAGAAGCGTTTTCAGCCAATAATTCCTGAATCCTTAATTTCAACTCTTCGTTCTCTTTTTTAAAGTTTCCTCCCTGGAAAATACCGTTAAAGAAATCGGCTGCGTTTCCTCCTGCTTCCCAAAAACTCTTTTGAATTGGCGAAGAAATGAAATAAAAAAATCCCTTTACTTCCTTTTGAAAAAAGTTCAGGGACAAAACAACTAAAATCCCGATAATTAAAACTAAGAATTTTTTTCTTTTAGAAAAGAATTTCATACTTCGAACGTCAGTGAAGAACGAAATGAGTGAAACTCATTGAGCTTTTACCATTATACAACTTTTTTATTCCAAAACAAAAAGGTGCTTTGGTGGCAGCGACCTACTTTCGCGCAGAAAACTGCACTATCATCGGCCTTAGAGTATTTCACTTCCGTGTTCGGTATGGGAACGGGTGGAACAACTCTGGTATAGCCGCCACCAAAGCACCTTTTTGGGTTGATGAATCTGTTGATTCATCGTTAACTTCAATTTCAATATATTGAAATTTCGTTTCGTGGTCATTAATTGCCAGCCAATATAGGCATATAAAAGTTGACCGATTAGTACTCCTCGGCTTAACCCATTGCTGAGCTTAAACCTAGAGCCTATCAAGGTCCTGATCTCGGACCGGTCTCAATGAGTCTTAATCTTAGGGGGGGCTTCGAGCTTAGATGCTTTCAGCTCTTATCCCGTCCTAACTTAGCTACCCAGCGATGCTCCGGGCGGAACAGCTGGTACACCAGAGGTTAGTTCGTCCTGATCCTCTCGTACAAAGGACAACTCCCTTCAAGACTCGACGCCTACGGTAGATAGGGACCAACCTGTCTCACGCATATTTCTCACCTATTACTAAGTGTATGGACTATATCACCCTCTTAACCTTTAAGAGGCCGACGTCTTATGGAAGATTTTACCTCCCATCCAGCCACAAAAGTGACTAAGTCTCTACGGCTCGTCCGATTAGAAATCGGACTTGCCTCGGGATTATCCATAAAATACAGGTTTGCAATTTCTATGGACTTCCCCGATATTAGTCGGTTTTTGCATTGTTCATCACTAAACAATGCCGCCAAATTGACGGTCTGACATATTACTCTTGTATTACTACAAGTACGGACTATAACTTGTCGCTTTAAACGACCTAGCGTTTTGTAGTAGGTTCTCTACTACCTCGTCCTTGCGGACTCAGTCTCTACGGGGACAATTTTATATCTCATTGAAGGAATAATACTTGTGGCGATAATCTTGATTAATTTCGAAGCATCCTTACGATTAAATCTTAGTCGGAACGTGTCTCTATCTTTGTTTGTAGTTGGAATCATACCAAAATTTTCTTGAAACACTTTCTGTAATTTTAAGTGTTCTTCTAACGAATAGTTTTGGGTATTCAATATCAGCGAATCTCCAGTATTGCAACCGTCATCCATAACCCAAACCGTTAGACTCAATGGTGTTAATAAATCAAGAATATTCTGAGGTAATATTTTCTTTCTGCCTCGATAAAACATCTCGTGAAATTCTCCAAATTCTGGGGTTGTCTTTGTGTGAAAGTACCAAGAATGATAGTCTTCACCATTCTTAGGATTTTTCCAACACACTATTTTCCTTGGTGCGCACAAGACTAAATTCTTTAACAGTTTGTATTTCCAGAAAACTAAGTCTTTTTGTTTCCACCCCTGATGAATTCTCAATCTCGCACTTCCTGTTTTTGATCGACATTCTAATCTTCCGTCTCCTAAAAGACATCCATTTATTATCTCTCTTTGGAATTGAGAAATATAAAATTGTCTTCCCACGGTATTACCCATTAATTTATTCTATCATAAAGTTCAATGAATCTTCGATTCATTTCACATAAATAATGGGCTTCACCGTTATTAGCTAGTTTTAACTGGGCTCATATTTCACTTACCCAGCTCACGTACCACTTTAATCGGCGAACAGCCGAACCCTTGGAAGCTTCTCCACCTCCAGGATGTGATGAGCCGACATCGCTTGTCGACATTTTTCTCTTCTTGCGAAGAG
>CAYZHR010000001.1:0-25267 GCA_964477885.1 uncultured Candidatus Saccharibacteria bacterium | reverse complement strand
CTGACGACGTACCCTACAAACAAATTGTCATAGCTTGCGGCGAGGGAGCCAAAGCGGCCTTAGCCGTAGCTAATTATTTAGGAAAATTATGAACCAAGCTATAATCCCCGAAAAAGCAGAAGAACTACAGAATGAAATTTATCGGAGAATGTCGGCTGATAAAAAAATTAAAATTGCCAGCCAGTTGTTTTTACTTGGTAGAAAATTAGATAAATTAAAAAAGCAAAAATCTAATGACTCCCGAGAAGCTTCTTTGTAGAATCGCAAAAATTTTAGAGAATCTTAAGATACCATATATAATTACCGGCGGGTTTGCAGTGGCGGTTTTAGCCAAGCCCCGTTTTACGGCCGATATTGATATTGTTATAGAGCTATTACCTCAAAAAATTCCCCAGTTATCCAGAGAACTGTTATTAATTGATAAGGATGTTTATGTTAATGAGGAATCAATCAAGGGTGCTTTAAAAAATAAAGGAGAATTCAATTTTATCCACCCTCAGACCGGCTTAAAAGTAGATTTTTGGATGTGGAGATATTCTTTTGAAAGATTTGAGAAAGCGGTTGTTAAAAAAGTTGATGGCCAAAAAGTAAATTTTATTTCGCCCGAAGATTTAATTTTGAGCAAGTTAATTTGGTATAAAGAAGGCCAAGGAGCAAAACAATTAGAAGATATCAGGTCGCTTTTGAAAATTGCCAAGCCCGATTTAACTTACATTAAAAAGTGGGCCGAGCAACAATCAACCATTGAAATTTTAAATAAAATATTAAATGCCTTCGAAAATTAAAACAATTAAAGCCAGAGAAATTTTGGACTCTAGGGGTTACCCGACCGTAGAGGTTGATATGGAAACGGAACTCGGGATTTTCCGGGCGGCCGTGCCTGCCGGCACTTCCACCGGCAAGTACGAAGCAATGGAATTGAGGGACGGGGGAGCAAAATACCGCGGTTTTGGAATCAGTAAGGCCGTGAAAAACGTTAATCAACTCATTGCTTCAAAACTCAAAGGCAAAGACCCGGCTGACCAAGGGGCGATAGATGAGACAATGATTAAACTTGACGGAACGGATAACAAGTCCAAACTTGGCGCCAACGCCATTTTGGGAGTGTCTTTGGTCGTGGCCCGTGCCGGAGCCGCTTCACAAGACATGGCTCTTTGGCAGTGGCTCTCGAAGCTCGCCAAAAGGAATCCGGTTCTGCCTCATCCCTGCCTTCTGTATTTCGAGGGAGGTCTGCACGGCCGGGGCGATTTGGACACGCAAGAGTTTATGATGCTTTTGGAAGCTGATTCTTATCAAGAGGAGTTGCGCCTGGGAGTGGAACTTTATCATACTTTAAGGGAGGTTTTGAGGGATAAATACGGCAAATCGGCCACTAACGTCGGTTTGGAGGGAGGATTTACACCGCCCGTTCAAGACAGCACAGAAGCTTTGGATGTACTGATGAAGGCGGTTGAAAAAGCGGGCAGCCCCAAAGTGAAGATTATTTTGGACATGGCGGCGAGCACCTTTTTTAAGGAAGGGAAATATTATTTTGAAGGAGAAATCTGGGAGAAGAAGGACATGGCGGATTTCTACTTAAAGCTTTTCCAGAAATATCCGATTGAGGGGATAGAAGATCCGTTCGAAGAGGAAGACTGGCAGAGTTTCCGGGAAATCAACCAAAGTTTGGGAGATAAAATAAAAATTATTGGCGACGATCTTCTGGCAACGAATTTAAAAAGAATTAAAAAAGCCAGGGAAGCGGGAGCGTGCAACGCGTTGATTCTAAAACCGAACCAAATCGGCACTGTTTCTGAAACCATCGAAGCGGCCAAACTGGCTCTGAAATACGACTGGCAAGTTTTCGTTAAACACCGGTCCGGCGAGACCAACGATGCTTTCATCAGCGACCTGGCCGTCGGCCTGGGGACGGGTTTTTTAATGGCCGGCGCTCCCAACCGGGGAGAGCGAGTGGCCAAATACAATCGTTTATTGAGAATAGCGGAAGAATTTAAAAAATAAAAGTATCTCAAACAAAACAGCTGGGGGGTCTTGACGGGCCTCCTTGGTTTGTTAACATATACCTATACCTATGGTCGGGGTATGGATAGCTAATTATCAATTTTCAATTTTAAAATTATGAAAGAGACAAAACAAAAAACTTTAATTAATTTCAAGAAGGCGCAAAGCGTCATTGAAAAAATCATTAAAATGGTGGAGAGCAACGAATATTGCATTAATATTATGCAGCAGAACTTGGCGGTTTTAGGGCTCTTGAAATCGGCTCACCAGATGTTGATGG
The DNA here is from genome assembly GCA_964477885.1 of uncultured Candidatus Saccharibacteria bacterium. Lineage (GTDB taxonomy): Bacteria > Patescibacteriota > Minisyncoccia > Minisyncoccales > MHMH01 > CAYZHR01. The sequence continues at coordinate 22,986 of CAYZHR010000001.1, read as the reverse complement.
AGAACCATTTAAATACTTGTTTCAAAAAGGCGATGGCCGCGAGTTCCGAGAAAAGGAAACAGGAAATGGTAGACGAGATTTTAAAAGTGACAAAATTATTCAATAAATAAAAATGTCTCCAGACAATAAACCCCAAATAAAGGAACATCTTTACTATGTGAAGGGGATGCATTGCGCTTCCTGTGAAGTTTTAATTGAAAAGAAATTGCTGGAATTAGCAGGAATCAAATCGGTGGAAGCGAAAGCCGCCAAGGGAGAGGTTTTGATTGAATATGTGGGGGAAAGGCCGAAAACGGAAACGTTAAACTCTCTTTTCAAAAAAGAAAATTATCTATTTTCTAACAAGCCTTTTGAAGAAAAAAGAAACAAACATGGAAAGAATTTATTTGTTATACTTGTCATTTCGTTATTATTGATTGCCGCCTTTTTGTTCATCAACAAATCAGGACTGGCGGCTTTGGTCAGCGTCAACTCAAAATCGTCTTTGCCCGCTTTCTTTTTTCTCGGTCTTATCGCCGGCATCTCGAGCTGTGCCGCTTTGGTTGGAGGCATGGTTCTTTCCATGTCAAAACAGTGGTTAGCAATCTATTCCGAGCACAACTCTGTTTTGGAGAAACTCCAACCGCATCTGATGTTTAACGCAGGCAGAATCGTTTCTTACGCCATTTTGGGCGCAATACTTGGGGTCATCGGCAGCAAATTACAGATTTCCCTACAGTTTACTTCATTTCTGATTATCACCGTTTCTATTATCATGTTGTTTTTGGCCCTTCAAATGCTCGGCGTGAAAAGCCTACGGAGATTCCAACCCACTTTGCCCAAGTTCGCCACAAGATACATCGCCGATGAGACTAATTTCAAGGGACGTTACATGCCATTTATAATGGGAGCTTTGACCTTTTTCCTGCCCTGCGGCTTCACCATTACGTCTCAAGGACTGGCCTTGCTTTCTGGCAACCCTGTTCAGGGCGGGTTGATAATGGCTTTCTTCGCTTTGGGGACGGCCCCCGCTCTTTTACTGATTGGTTTTTCCGCTGTCAAAGTTTCCACTCGGCCGCACCTAACTTACCAATTTTCAAAAGTGGCTGGCATTTTAATTCTATTTTTCGCTTTTTTCAACCTTAACAACCAATTGAATATTTTGGGCGTTGCCAGTTTTAGCGATTTAACGCTCAAATCAGTTTCCTTAACTTCTTCCCAAGGTAACGATGGTTTTGCTTCCATTATCGATGGCAAGCAAGTTTTAAAAATGGATGCCTATGCTGCTGGCTACAGCCCTAATTATTTCAAGGTAAAAGCCGGGATTCCGGTTAGGTGGGAAATCACCGATGCCGGCACCAGCGGCTGCACTAATGCGGTTATCTCCCAAGGTCTTTTCTCTGACGAAATCAACCTCACTCCCGGGCAAACCAGCGTTAAAGAATTCACGCCGGCGAAAGCGGGTAAATACAAATTCAGCTGCTGGATGGGAATGATTTCCGGGATTATAGAAGTTATTGACCAGAACGATTCAGCGGAAACCTCAATCACTGTTTCATCAGGCGCTCAAGGATGCAGTTGTGGCTGCGGAATAAAATGACCAAAAAAATCTTTATTATTCTAATTGGGGTCTTAATATTAATTGCTGGCGGATTTTTGTTAGTTGATAAATTTTCTAAACCGGAAGCTTCTAATGTGGCTGCTTCTCTTCAGTTGCCGATTAAACCCGAAGCAGGCTTTATCGGAGAAAAGGGAAAAAGCGTGAGCCTGGAAAACGGCGAGATAAAACTAAACGCCTCAATTTTCGACGATAACCAAGCGCGTTTTTACAACGTTAAAATGTCCGACGGGAAGAAGATATACTTTTTTGTCGTTAAAGACAAAAACGGAATTTATCGAGCCGCCGCCAACGCCTGTGCGGTCTGTTTTAAAACGTACAAAGGATTTCGTCAGGAAGGGGACATGATTGTTTGCAATAATTGCGGCAACCGCTATCCGATAGAAAAAATCGCCACCGAAAAAGGCGGTTGCAATCCCGGGCCGATTAGTCCCAATTTGGAAGTTAGAAACGGCGAAATTGTTATTGAGCAGGCAGACTTAGAACAGGCCTCCAACTTATTTTAATTATTTGACCATGAAAAAAACAATCTTAAAAATTTCCGGCATGCATTGCGCTTCTTGCGCGGCCAATATCGAACATGCGCTTGGAAAAGAAGCGGGCGTTAAATCAGCCAATGTTAATTTTGCCTTAGAGAAACTTTATTTGGAATACGATCCCGCGCAAATTTCTTTGGAAAAAGTAAAAAACGCGGTTGATAAATTGGGTTATAAACTTATGGAGGATGGGAGCACAGATCATCACGGCAAAGCCCAAACATTAAAAAAGCGATTCGTCGTCGCTCTTGTTTGCGGCCTGCCCATTATTTATATGGTAATGGGCGGGATGATTGGCTTACCCATACCGATGATTTTGGAAGAATACGCCATACCCTTACAATTTATTTTAGCCACGGTCGTGATTTTAGCCTCTTTTAATATCTGGGCTGACGGCTTCAGAGGCTTGAGAAGACTGCATCCCAATATGAATTCCTTGATTTTTATTGGGACAGCCACCGCTTACTTTTACAGCGTAGTCATTTCGGTTTTATCTTCAGATCAAAATCTGTATTACGAAAGTGCAGTTTTCATTTTGATTTTCATTTCTTTGGGTCATTACTTGGAAGAATTAACTAAGGGGAAAACAGGAGCTGCGATAAAAAAACTTATCGGTCTGCAACCCAAAGAGGCGACGATTATTAAAAATGGCGAAGAAATGAAAACATCCATTTCAGAGGTTCAGATCGGTGATATTGTTTTAGTTAAACCGGGTGAGAAAATCCCTGTTGACGGTATGGTCATCGATGGTTATTCGGGAGTCGATGAAAAGGCGATTACCGGAGAAAGCATTCCGGTCGAAAAAAAGAAAGGGGACGAAGTGATCGGAGCTACTATCAATAAAACCGGCGTTTTGAAATTCAAGGCGACCAGAGTCGGCAAAGACACGATGCTTGCTCAGATTATTAAAATCGTCGAAGATGCGATGGGGTCCAAAGCCCCGATTCAGCTTTTGGCCGACAAAGTTTCTTTTTATTTCGTACCAACGGTAATGGCGATCGCTATTTTGGCCGCAGCTGTCTGGCTGGTTTTAGGACAGCCACTGGCTTTTGCCTTAACGGTTTTCGTGGCTGTTTTAATTATTGCTTGTCCCTGCGCTTTGGGTTTAGCCACGCCGACCGCCGTCATGATGGGCACGGGTTTGGCCGCGCAAAACGGCATTCTAATCAAAAGCGGCAAGGCCTTAGAAATCGCTCGTGATGTGAACATGGTGATTTTTGACAAAACAGGGACGCTCACCAAAGGAGAGCCGGTGGTGACTGACATTGTCAAAACTTCGGACTTTGAACTTAATGTTTTACAAATAGCCGCTTCGATAGAAAGAAATTCAGAACATCCTTTAGCTCAAGCAATTGTTAAAAAGGCGAAAGAGGAAAATCTTGCCCTGAGCGAAGTCAAAGGGTTTCAAGCTATTCCCGGCCACGGCGTTTCAGCCAATTTAGAAAATGAGAAAATTCTCTTGGGAACGAGAAAATTAATGATAGATAATCAAATTAATCCAGCTATAGTGGAAGAAAAAATGGTCGCCTTAGAAAATCAAGGCCAGACCGTGATGGTATTGGCTTTTGACAGTCAAATAATCGGCTTAATTGCTGTGGCTGATACGCTTAAAGAATATTCCAAAGAAGCCGTCAAGATGCTTCATAAAATGGGGAAGAAGGTAGCTATTATTACCGGCGATAACGAACGGGTGGGCCAGGCCATAGCCAAAGAACTTGGGATTGATAGGGTTTTAGCCGAGGTTTTACCGCAGGAAAAATCAGCCGAAATCAAAAAATTACAAAGTGAGGGCAATATCGTGGCCATGGTGGGCGACGGGATTAATGATGCGCCGGCTTTAGCCCAGGCTGATTTAGGCATTGCCTTGGGTTCGGGCACCGATGTCGCCATGGAGACCGGAGAAATAGTTTTAATTAAAGACGATTTGAGAGACGTTATTAAAGCGATTGATTTGAGTAAATACACTTTAAGCAAAATCAAACAAAATCTTTTCTGGGCTTTTTTCTACAACATCGTGGGTATTCCGGTAGCGGCCGGCATCCTTTATCCTTTTTTCGGATTTTTGCTCAATCCAACAATTGCAGCTGCGGCTATGGCTTTTTCTTCGGTCAGCGTGGTTTCCAATTCCCTCTTAATGAAAAGGTACAGATATGGTATATTAAGAGAACATGGCAAAGTTGATTCTGTTGAGGCATCTTAAATCGCAGTGGAATTTGGAAAACCGGTTTACCGGCTGGACAGATGTGCCTTTGTGCCAAGAGGGAATTGCAAGCGCCAAAGAGACCGCCGGAAAACTGGCCAATTTTAAGATTGATAAAGTTTATACTTCGCCCCTAATTAGAAACAAAGAAACGGTCTCTTTAATTTTAAAAGAACTCGGTAAAGATGGTTTGCCGATTGTCATTGATAAGGCGTTGGACGAAAGAAATTACGGAAAATTTCAGGGTTTGAATAAAGACGACGTTAAAAAACAATACGGCGAGGAGAAAGTTCGCTTGTGGCGGCGAAGCTGGGACGTGGCGCCGCCTGCTGGCGAAAGCCTGAAAGACGTTTATCAAAGAGCGGTGACATTTTTCAAGAAGTACGTTGAGAAAGACTTGAAAGAAGGAAAGAATGTTTTAATTGTCGCCAGCCACAATTCTTTAAGGGCTGTAATAAAATACATTGAAAAAATATCCGATGAAGATATTATTAACCTTGAAGTTCCTTATGCCGGCTTAATAAAATATGAATTCAACCACGGACTTTACAAAAAAGAGGATTTGTAATATCCTATAAACATATGCAGAAACATTTTATACCCATAGCCATAATACTCGCTGCTCTTTTGATTGCCGGCGCTTTTATTTATGTAAAGCAAGGTAGCGCTTCAATTTCAATCCAAGAAGCCGGCGAGAAATCCATTGCTTTCATTAACCAAAGCATTGCCGATCAGGGAGTGACTGCTTCCTTGATTGAGGTGGTGGACGAAGACGAAGTTTTCCGGATTCATCTTAAAATCGCCGACACGGAATACGACTCTTTTATGACCAAAAGCGGCAAGTTTTTGTTTCCTTCGGGTTTTAACCTAGAAGAGCAGACAGTTGAGGAAACTCCTCTTGAAGGAACTTCTGTCGAAGAAACCACTTCTTACTCCGATTTAGATGGTTTTGCGCAGTGTCTGACCGAAAAAGGAATGAAGTTTTACGGTTCCCAGACTTGCGGTTGGTGCGCCCAGGAAAAAGAACTGTTCGGCGATTCAATGCAGTACGTTGATTACGTCGAATGCCTGGATGAAGAAACGGGCGGAGCCACCGCTGCTTGTGCGGCCGAAGGGATTTATGTTGCAGGCGGTCTGGGAGTGCCGACTTGGCAGCTGTCCAGCGGCGAGATGTCGTCCGGCTACAAAACTTTGGAGGAGCTGGCCGAATTGTCGGGTTGTCCCCTACAGTAAGATTTTAATTTCGCAATTATGTATAAAATTGGCGTTGACATTGGCGGCACTAAAATAAATTTTGTTTTACTCAAGAACTCTAAAATTGTCAGAACCGGACGGATTGCTACTCCAAAAAGCAAGGCAAAGCTGATTGAAGTTTTGGTGAAAAACATTGAACGCTTAATTTCAAACCTGCCCAAATCAAAGATTTCAGGAATCGGTTTGGGCGTACCCTCTCCCCTTGATTTGAAAGGGGATTTAATTTTGAATCCTGTGAATATAAGATGCCTTCGGAATGTCCGTCTGGCGAAAATTATCCAAAAGAAGGTTAAGATAAAAACAGTCATGGCCAATGACGCCGACTGTTTTGCTTTGGCTGAAACTTTATGGGGAGCGGGCAAAGGGGCAAGAACGGTTTTTGGCATGACTCTGGGAAGCGGCGTGGGCGGAGGAATAGTTATGGCTGGGAAAATTTATCGGGGAACTTTCGGTTCAGCCGGGGAAGCCGGCCACATGATGATTGATTCCGACGGTTCTTTGGAAGATTACTGCTCGGCTAAATTTTTCCTGAAGCAAGGATTTTCGCCCCAAGAATTATCCGAAATGGCTAAGAGAGGCGACAAAAAAGCCCAAAAAATATATCGGGAATACGGCCGCTATCTGGGAATAGGATTGAGCAATATTGTCAACATTTTAGATCCGCAAGTTTTTATTTTGGGAGGAGGCATAGCCAACTCTTTCCCCCTTTTTATTGAACAAGCCAAAAAAGAAGTTGACAAGAGAGCCATTTCGCCCCTTTCCAGAAAATATGTTAAAATAAGAAAAGCCAAGCTAGGAGAATTGGCGGGTGCCATTGGTGCTGCTTTATTAACTAACCGTTAAAATTATTTATGCCTAAAGTTCGCGTTTTTTCCACCCCCGCTTGCCCCTATTGCTACACTTTGAAAGAGTGGCTGAAGGAACACCAAATTGAATTTGAAGATGTTGATGTGGCCACCAACGCCCAAGCCCGTGAAGAAATGATTCAAAAATCAAAACAGATGGGAGCGCCGGTAGTTGATATAGGCGGAGAATTTATTGTTGGTTTTGACAAAGAGAAAATCGTAAAATTATTAAATATTCAAGAATAAATCCATGGTAAAAGTTGCCATTAACGGTTTCGGGCGCATCGGTCGGCCGGTTCTCCGGAGGATTTTAGAGAGCCACCCCAATTTGCAGGTGGTGGCGATCAACGACTTGACCGACCCTAAAACCTTAAACCACCTTTTAAAATACGACTCCATTTACGGCCGGTTTGATAAATCCATCGGCTCGGAGGTGAAGATTTTAGCTGAGAAAGACCCGGCCAACCTGCCATGGAAGAAGTTGGGGGTTGACGTAGTGATTGAATCAACCGGCATTTTTACGGATTTGGCAGGCGCTAAAAAACACATTGCTGCTGGCGCCAAGAAAGTGATAATTTCCGCTCCTTCCAAAAGTCCGGATAAAATTCCCTCCCATGTTTTAGGAGTCAATGAAGATAAATTAGACCTCAAAAAATATGATGTTTTAGATATGGCTTCCTGTACGACCAATTGCCTGGCGCCGGTGGCCAAAGTTTTAAATGACAATTTCGGCATTGTGCGGGGTTTTATGACCACCATTCACAGCTACACCAACGACCAGAGAATTTTAGATCTGCCCCACAAAGATCTGAGAAGGGCGAGAGCCGCTGCTTTGAACCTGATACCGACCTCGACCGGCGCGGCCAGAGCCATTGGCAATGTGATTCCCGAACTTAAAGGGAAATTGGACGGCATTGCCATAAGAGTGCCGACTCCTACCGTTTCCATTCTTGATTTAGTTTGCGAAGTGCAAAAGAAACCTTCGGCGGAAACGGTCAGTGCCGCTTTTAAAAAAGCTGCCCAGACTGAAGAACTTAAAGGAATTTTAGCAGTGGAGGAACTGCCTTTGGTTTCTTCAGACTTCATCGGCAATACTAACTCAGCGATTGTTGATGCTGAAAACACCATAGTCAATGGTAACCTGGTTAAAGTTCTGGCCTGGTATGACAACGAATACGGCTACGCTTGCCGTTTAGCCGAATTCACCGAATTCGTCGGCCAAAAAATTTGATCGAGGCGAAACCTCAATTAAATAAACAACCCGTTCTCGGAACGGGTTTTTCGTTAATAGGTGAAGACAACTTTTTTCTTCTTTAAACGGGTTTTCTTTATTTTCCCCATCAGGACATTGTTTGTTTCGCCGGCCAGCCACAAGTTGCCTCTGACGTATTTTGTCTGTTCGGGCGGGACAATCAATACGAAACCAACGCCTAGGTTGAAAAAATGACGCATATCTTTGCTTGATAGGTTTTCTATCCGCTGGATTAGGCGGAAGACTGACGGTATTTTCCATCGGCCAGAAATCTCAGCGCAGAGTCCGTCTTCCAGGAGTCGGCCAATGTTGTCGTAAAAACCCCCGCCGGTGATATGCGCCATAGCGTGAACTTTGCTGCCGATTGCCAGAGCTCTTTCGACCGATTTAAGATAGCATTTGTGGACTTTGAGCAGTTCTTCTCCGACAGTACAGCCAAGTTCCCTGAGATAAGTATTGGCATTGCAGCCAGCGGTTTCAAAGAAAGCTTTTCTGGCCAGAGAGTAGCCGCTCGTATGGAGGCCGTTCGACGGCAGGCCAATCAATGCGTCTCCCTCTCTAATTTTGCTGCCGTCGAGTATTCTGTCTTTTTCCGTTACACCGACAATAAAGCCGACTGCTTCATGCCGTTCTGCTTGATAGACGCTGGGCATTTCAGCCGTTTCCCCGCTAATTATGGGAATGCCCAGTTCCCGGCAAGCCACTGCCATCTCAGCCACAATTTTTTCTATCACTTCCGGTTCTAACTTGGCTGAACCTAGATAATTCAAGAAAGCAATGGGGTGGGCTCCCGAACAGAGAATATCGTTGACATTATGATTAACAATGCAGCGGCCCACCTGATAATTATCCGTCATCTCGCTTAAGATGATTTTAGTGCCAGGACCATCGCAGCTCATCGCCAGGACTGGGTTTTGGTATTGTTTCAAGAAAGAGACGTCAAGCAGTCCGGCGAAAGAGCCGATATTGCTCAGCACCCTGCTGCCATAAGTTGAACGGATATGTGGTTTTATTAATTCCACTGCTTTTTTTCCCGCCTCAATATCTACGCCAGCTTCAGCATAAGCATTTTCACCTTTTTGACTCATTTGTTTTCCTCCTTCCTAATTGTTACGGTACAGATTGAGTATAATACTGCACATTAGCATTGTAATTCATTTTGGTCAATTGTATAATTAATCAATTTCTAAGGACGTCCTTTTTTATTTTCTTTGAAGTTGTTGTATAATAAAAACAGACGAGAACATTTCTCGTCGGATATATGCCGATAAAAAGACCGCCAATAGTTAATGGAGAAATTTATCATATTGTTATTCGGGCAATAGAAGGGTTAAAACTTTTTAGAGACCGAAGAGATTATTTTAGAATGATTCATGATTTGTTTGAATTTAATAACGAAGAAGCTACTCCTTCGTATTATCGCGAAGAACAAAAACAGACGAGAAATGTTCTCGTCGGATTTGGTAAAAGATATAAAAATAGAAGATGCTTAGTGGAAATCTTAGCTTTTTGTTTAATGCCTAATCATTTACATTTACTACTTAGACAATTAAAAGACGGTGGTATAAGTAAATTTATGCGGAAGATTGGAGCCGGATACGGCGGTTATTGTAATAAAAAATATAAAAGAAGCGGCCACCTATTTCAGGGAAGGTATCGAATCGTACATATTAAAGACGATAAACAATTAATAACAATTTTTGTCTATATTCATACCAATCCCGTGGCGATTTTAGTGCCAAACTGGAAGGAAAAAGGCATTAGCGATAGAGAATTACAAAAATTAATTAAATTTTTAGAAAACTACCAGTGGTCAAGCTACCCAGATTATTTAGACAAGAAAATTTTCCCTTCTTTAACTAACCGAGAATTTCTGCTTAAAGAAATAGGCGGTATCGAAGAAGGCCAAAGATTTGTTAACGATTGGCTTCAATCCAAAAAAGAATTAGCTGATTTTCAGCAAGTCGCAATCGAATAAAATTAAAATAAACCGACGAGAAGTGTTCTCGTCGGTTACTGATCAATTTAGGATTAATAAGAGCCTCGTTAGGCAAAGTAAACATCAGTTGATGACTAGGATTTTGCTAGAGGTTGAACCTCGATCAACGGACTTGGCTCGTTTTTTTATTTGAGGGCGATGAAATTGATATTTCATCTTTACCTTCACTTTTATTACATAAAAGTTCGGTGTATAATGAAACAATGCAAAAGAAAGGGGAACTTTATTATCCGACAAAAGAGTTTGCCAAAAAAGCTTGGATAAATAATAAAAAAATATACCAGACTGCTGCAAAAGATCCGGTTAAATTCTGGGAGAAGAAAGCTTCAGAGCTTATTTGGTTTCGCAAATGGCAGAAAGGATTCGTTCATAACCCGCCTTATTTCCAATGGTTCGTTGGCGGCAAGATAAATATTACTGAAAATATTTTCAAGAAATTGAGCGATAAGCCGGCCTTGATTTGGGAACCCGAGCCCGTCAACGAGAAACCGAAGATTCTGACTTACCGCCAGCTTTTCCAGGAAGTTTGCCGCTGCGCCAATTATTTGAAAAAACTGGGAGTGAAAAAGGGGGACAGGGTCGGCATTTATCTGCCGATGATTCCCGAAGTGATTATTGCTATGTTGGCTTGCGCTCGGATCGGGGCGGTGCATGTGGTGGTTTTTTCCGCTTTTTCTCCAGCCGCTTTGAGAATCAGATTGCAGGATACGGGAGCCAAAGTTTTGATTACAGCCGACGGTTATTACCGAGGGGGCCAAATGGTAAACCTGGAGAAAAACGCCAGGGAGGGGATAGAAGAGACAAAAGTGAAAAACCTGGTGGTGGTCAAAAGAAAAGGCGTTTCTCTCTGGTTCAGAGAAAAAGATTCTTGTCAGGCCGAGGTTATGGATGCGGAAGACTTGTTCTTCATTTTATATACTTCAGGTTCCACTGGCAGACCAAAAGGGGTGATGCATACTTGTGCAGGTTATGCGGTGCAGGCCTATTGGACAGGTAGATGGATATTTGATTTTCATTCGAACGATATTTTTTGGTGTACTTCGGACGTCGGTTGGATTACCGGCCACACTTACGCTTTTTACTCCCCCTTACTCAACGGCATCACCACTCTCATCTTCGAAGGATTGCCGTTTTTCCCCACGCCCGATAGATGGGCGCAAATCGTCGAAAAGCACAAAGTAACCATTTTATACACCGCCCCTACGGCCATCCGCATGTTTGAAAAATACGGGACCGAGGTGATTGCCAAATACAAGTTTAAACAATTGAGGCTTTTGGGTTCGGTGGGTGAGCCGATTGATGAATCGGCCTGGCAATGGTATTTTAAAAACGTGGGCAAGGAAAGATGCCCGGTTGTCGATACCTGGTGGCAGACAGAAACCGGCGGAATCTTGATCACTTCTTTGCCGGGCCTTGGGCCTTTCAAGCCGGCTTTCACCGGTTTGCCTTTGCCGGGCACGAAAATCGATATTAAAAAAGGCGATTTAGTGTTATTGCCGCCTTTCAGCCCTTCTCTTTTACGGGGAATTTATCGGAATCCCCAGAAATACTTGGAAACTTATTGGTCACAGTACGGCAAAAAAACCTATTTTACGTCTGATAGCGCCTTGCAGGACAAAAACGGTCTAATCAGAATTATCGGCCGGGTGGACGACGTTTTGAAAGTGGCGGGACACAGATTGAGCACCGGGGAAATGGAAGAAGCAATCAATCTTCATTCTGACATTACCGAATGCGCGGTCGTCGGCATTGCTGACGAGATAAAAGGAGAGGTGCCCATGGCTTTCATTGTTTCCAAAAGCAAGAAACCGGCAGCTGAACTCAAAAAAGAAGTGTCGGAGCAAATCAAAAAAGAAATTAGCCCGATTGCTTTACCTAAGGAGGTTTATTTGGTGGAGGATTTACCCAAGACCAGATCGGGTAAAATTATGAGGCGCATTTTGAGAAAATTGTTCACCGGGGAGGAGTTGGGCGACTTGTCGACTCTGGCCAATCCCGAAAGCGTGGAAAAAATCAAAAATATAATAAAAAATGAAAGAAGAAAATCTTAAAAAAGAAATCCCTATTGAGGTTTCAGCGCGGCATATTCATTTGTGCCAAAAAGATATGGAGGCGCTTTTTGGTAAAGGATATAAATTAAAAAAGTTGAGAGATCTTTTTCAGCCAGGCGATTTTGCCGTAAAAGAAATTTTAGAGATTAAAACGAATTCTGGAAAAAGTCTAAATCTAAGGGTAGTCGGACCTATCCGAAAAGAAACTCAGATTGAATTATCTAAAACAGACGCAATTTTATTAGGAATGAATCCTCCCATTAGAGACTCAGAGGACCTTAAAGGTACGCCAGGCGCAATTTTAATAGGCCCAAAGGGAAAAATTAGGTTAAAACAGGGAATAATTAATGCTTGGCGGCATATCCATTGTAATTTTAAAGAAGCCAAAAAATTTGGTTTAAAAAACAAAACATTGATTTCGGTTAAAGTCAATGGCCTAGGCTCGATAACCTTTCATAACGTTAAAGTTAGAGTGGAAAAGAAATCGCGGCTTTGTTTGCATTTAGACACGGACGAAGGCAACGCAGCCAATATCGTAAAAAAGGGAAAAGGCATAATCCTATGATTTTGGTTTTAAACTGCGGTTCCCAATCGATAAAATATAAGACTTTTAACCGAAATTTAAAATTACTTAAAGAAAAAAAAATAGATGTTGAGAATCAAAAGAATTACGGGGAAACTTTATTGGCAGAATTAGAAAAACTGGAGAAATATCAAAAAGAAATTTCAGAAATCGGCCATCGGGTGGTTCATGGCGGAGAAAAATTCAGAGACCCATTAGTCGTTACTGAAAGAAATTTGAAAGAGATTGAAAAATACAACAAATTTGCTCCTTTACATAACCCTTTCAATCTTTTAGGGATTAAAATTTCAAAAAAGATTTTCCCCAAAGCAAGACAAATAGCTGTTTTCGACACAGGGTTTTATAAAGACTTGCCGGAAAAAGCTTTTCTTTACGGATTGCCAGAAAATTTAAGGAAAAAATACGGTTTTCGACGCTTCGGTTTTCATGGTATTTCTCATGAATATGTTGCCAGAGAAGGGGCGAAAAAGCTTGGCAAGCCTTTCAATAAATTAAGGATTATTACTTGTCATTTGGGGGGCGGAGCTTCAATAACCGCCATTAAAAAAGGAAAAGCCATTGATACTTCTATGGGTTTTACTCCTTTGGATGGATTGATGATGATGACGAGAAGCGGAGACATTGATCCCGGCATTTTAATTCAGCTAGGCAAAGATTTATCTTTTCAAAAACTTGAAAAGACTTTAAATAACTTGTCCGGGATTAAGGGAATCTGCGGTTTTTCTAAAATGAAAAACGTTTTAAGCGCCATAAAAAAGAAAGACGAAAAAGCCAGATTGGCTTTAGATATTTTTATTTATCGCATTCAAAAATACATCGGGGCTTATCTTGCGGTCTTGGGAGGGAAGTGCGATATTTTAGTGTTTACCGGAGCGATTGGAGCCGGTTCCCAGAAAATCCGCCGCCTCATTTTGAACGGTCTTCCCAAAATGAAAACTTTAGCAATTAAAACTAACGAAGAATTGGCCATAGCCAAACAAATTATTAAATGAAAACAAAATCTTTCACCCTGATAGAGTTAATGGTGGTTGTCGCCATAATCGGCCTCTTGGCTGCCATTGTTTTGGTTAACGTGCGGGGTACCAGGTTCCAAGCGAGTGACGCCAATATTCAATCGCTCATGCATCAGGTCAGGAATGCGGCTGAAATGAGCTATATCAACAATAACGAGAGTTACACTTTTGTGTGCGACGAGTCAGACAACACTTTAAACAACAGCGGCGACTTCGGTCTTTTGGAAACGGCCATTAAAAAAGAAAACGGCAGTCAAGCGGTAAAGTGCTACGAAAGTGCCGACAAGAGAAGCTTCGCTGTTTCCACTCCTTTAGTCGCCAAAGCGGGCAATCACTGGTGCGTTGAATCGGCCGGCCTTTCCATGGAAATAGATAATCCTATTAGTTCAGCCAAATGCCAATAAACCCCGTTAGAAGTCTTAGTCAGAAAAAATTATAGATAATTTTTTCTGCAGGGCAATAACGAGGTAAAAACTAAAAACAAAAATCTATCTGAAATTCACTATGAGCTACATAAAACAGACTTCTAACGGGGTAAAATCTAAAAAATTTATTTTGTGGTTTAAAGACATTTCCTCTCGCGATGTTCCTTTGGTCGGAGGGAAAAACGCCTCTTTGGGTGAAATGCAGAAGACTTTGGCCAAAAAAGGCATCAGCGTGCCCGATGGTTTTGCTTTGACTTCCCGGGCTTACTGGCATTTTATCAATAAAAACAAACTGAAAGAAAAGATTCGGAATATTTTGAAAGGTTTGAATATTAATGACGTCAAAAACCTGCAGAGACGCGGCAAAGAAATCAGAAGTTTGATTTTGCGCGCTTCATTACCGGAAAATTTGAAGAAAGAAATCAAAAAAGCTTACCAAAAACTTTGTCTCAAATACGGCCAGAATACCGATGTGGCCGTTCGTTCTTCCGCTACGGCCGAAGACTTGCCTTCGGCTTCCTTCGCGGGCCAGCACGAAACTTTTCTCAATGTCCGGGGAGAAGAAGACCTTTTTGAGGCCTGTCGGAAATGTCTGGCTTCTTTGTTCACCGATCGAGCCATTTCCTATCGTCAGAAAGGCGGCTTTAATCATTTGAAAATTGCTTTGAGCATTGGCGTTCAGAAGATGGTAAGAAGCGACAAGGGTTCAGCCGGCGTCATCTTCACCCTGGATACAGAAACCGGTTTTCGCAACGTGGTTTTAATTACGGGAGCCTTCGGCGTGGGGGAAATGGTGGTGCAGGGTAAGATTATTCCCGACGAGTTTTACGTTTTCAAGCCGACTTTAAAGCAAGGCTTCAGCCCCCTCATCGTCAAAAACCTGGGCACCAAACGGAAAAAGTTAATCTACGGCAGAAGCGGCTTGGCGCAAGTTTCCATTCCTACTGAAGAAAGAGATAAATTCTGCCTGGAAGAGAAAGAAATTTTGGCCTTAGCCAGATGGGCTCAAATAATAGAGGAGCATTATGGGAGACCTATGGACATCGAATGGGCTAAAGACGGACTGTCAAAGCAACTCTTCATAGTTCAAGCCAGGCCAGAGACAGTTCACTTGCAAAAAGTCCCTACAACTTTCAAAGAATACACTCTCCCGGGAAAAAGTCACAAAGTTTTAGCCGAGGGAATAGCTGTCGGCCAAAAAATCTCAGCCGGCAAAGTAAGAGTCATCAAAAACGTGAAAGGAATCAGCGGTTTCAAACCGGGTGAAATTCTGGTGACGCCGATGACCGATCCCGACTGGGAGCCGATTATGAAGAAGGCTGCCGGCATTATTACCGATTTGGGCGGCCGCACTTCTCACGCGGCCATCGTTTCCCGGGAGTTGGGAGTGTCTTGCATTGTGGGTACAGGAAGAGCCACTTCAATTTTAAAAAACGGTCAATTGATAACCATGGATTGTTCTTCCGGAGAGGTTGGCCGGGTTTATCAGGGAAGAGTTAAGTGGCAGGAGAAAGAATACAATTTGAAGAAGATACCTAAAATCAAAACTAAAATAATGGTCAACATCGGCACTCCCGAAATAGCTTTTCGCAATTCTTTTTTGCCTCATCGCGGCGTTGGTCTGGCCCGGGAAGAGTTTATTATTGCTTCAAAAATCAGAGTTCATCCTTTAGCTTTGATAAAACAGGGCAAGAGCCAACAGTTTGTCGATGAATTAGCCAGAGGCATAGGCCAGATAGCCGCTGCCTTTTGGCCCTATCCGGCGATCGTTCGTTTTTCTGATTTTAAGACCAACGAATATGCGGCTTTGTCCGGCGGTGAAGAATTTGAGCCGCGAGAACAGAATCCCATGCTGGGTTGGCGGGGAGCTTCCAGGTACTATGACGCGCAGTTCAAGCCGGCTTTTCTTTTGGAGTGCCAAGCCTTGAAAAAAGCCAGAGAGGAGTTCGGTCTGAAAAACATCTGGGCCATGGTGCCTTTCCGCCGCACACCGGAAGAAGGCAAAAAAATATTGAAAATAATGAAAGAAGCGGGCCTGGAAAAAGGCCGAGACGGCTTGAAGGTTATTGTGATGTGCGAGATTCCCTCCAACGTTGTTTTGGTGGAAGAATTCTTGGAGATTTTTGACGGGATGAGCATAGGTTCCAACGACCTGACACAGTTAACTTTGGGAATTGACCGAGATAGTGCTAAAATAAGTTATGTGGGGAATGAGCAGAATGAAGCGGTCAAAAAGATGATTGCCCAAGTGATCCGGCAGTGCAGAAAAAGAAAAAAATACTGCGGCATTTGCGGCGACGCTCCCTCTTCTCTGCCGGGGTTCGCCGAATTTCTGGTCCGAGAGGGAATAGAGAGCATGTCTTTAACTCCCGACGCCGTTATTAAAACAATATTAAAAATAGCAAAGGTCAAAAAATAAATCATTAAGTTTAAATAAATATGAAAACCACTTTAAGTATTATCAAAGCCGACATCGGCAGCATCGGCGGCCACTTGAAGCCGAGTCAGAAACTATTGGAAACCGTCGAGAACTACGTTAAAAGCAAAAGCAAAGGTCTGGTCATTGATTTTTATATTGGCCACACTGGCGACGACATTGCCATTTTGACCACCCACCAAAAGGGAGTTTTAAATGAAAAAATCCATAAATTCTGCTGGGAAGCTTTTTTAGCCGGCACCAAAGTCGCCAAAGAGCAGGGGCTCTACGGCGCAGGACAGGATTTGCTGAAAGACACGTTTTCGGGCAACGTCAAAGGCATGGGTCCGGCTATAGCCGAAATGGAGATTGAAGAGAGAGAGGCTGAACCGTTTTTGATGTTCGCCGCCGACAAGACCGACCCGGGAGCTTACAATCTGCCCCTGTTTCTTTCTTTTACCGACCCCATGCACAATGCCGGTTTGATGCTTTCTCCAGAATTAAAAAAAGGCTTTAAATTCGTCATTATGGACGTTTCTTACACCAAAGCCGATAGAATCATCGAGCTCAGTGCCCCGGAAGATAATTATAACATCGCCGCTTTGTTGCGGGATGCCGAGAAATACGTGGTGGAATCGATTTGGTCGAGAGCTTCGGGAGAACAAGTGGTTTCGGCCTGCACTTCTCGTTTACACAATATTGCCGGCAAATACGTCGGGAAAGACGATCCGGTCATGCTGGTGAGGGTTCAGAAAAATTTCCCTGCCACCGGCGAAATTCTTTCGCCTTATAGCATCGGACATTATGTCGCTGGTTTCATGCGGGGTTCTCATAATGGCCCCTTGATGCCGGTTAAGAAAAACTCTTCCATCTCTTTTTTTGACGGACCTCCGATAGTTTCCTGCTTGGCTTTTTCAATGAAAAATGGTAAGCTGACCGAGCCAGCCGACGCCTTCGACCAGCCCTATTGGGATTATGTGCGTCATCAGGTTTCTCGCAAAGCCGAAGAAATAAGGCGGCAGGGGTTTGCAGGAAGCGCCATGTTGCCGATGTCGGAACTCGAATATACCGGGGTGATCGATGCTTTGAAGGAACTGGATAAGAAGTTTATTATTAGGAAGAGATAGTTATGGCTAAAATTATTTTAGAAAAAGAAAAATGCATTGGTTGCGGTTCGTGCCAGGCCGTCTGCCCGAAATACTGGCAGCTGGCCGATGACGGCAAAGCCAAATATCTGGGTCCGTCGGAATTAGAAGACAAAGACATTGGCTGCAATCAGGAAGCAGTCGACACCTGTCCGGTTCAGTGCATCCACATTGAAAAATAATGTTAAGTTTATCCGCTAAAATTAGAAAAACTCAAGGCAGGAAAACAAAAGCCTTTAGAATAAAGGGTGTTTTGCCGGCTGTTTTATACGGGCCGGAAATCAAGACGGCATCCCTGGAAGTCGACGCCAAAGAATTCCAGAAGGTTTACCAAGAGACGGGGGAGAGCACTTTGATTTCTCTGGAGATTGAAAGCGGAAAGAAAAAATACCTGGTTTTAATTCATGATTTGAAAAGAGACCCCTTGACATCTGAAGTCATCCACGTTGATTTATACCAGCCTTCCCTGGAAAAAGAGATTGAAGCCCACGTCCCCATAATCTTAGAGGGAGAGTCGCCGGCCATCAAAAACCTGGGCGGCACTTTAATTAAAAACATTGGCGAAGTGGTAGTTAAAGCCTTGCCGCAGAATCTACCCAAGGAGATCAAGGTCAACATCAGTGGTTTGGCAACGTTTGGAAACCACCTTTTGATAAAAGACTTGAAGTTGGCGGAGGGGATTAAGATATTGAAAGAGCCGGATGAAATTGTAGCCTCCATCGCTCAGCCCGAAAAGGTTGAGGAAGAATTGGAAAAACCGATTGAAGAGAAAGTGGAAGAAGTAGAAAAAGTGGAAAAGGAGAAAAAGGAAGAGGCAGAGGAAGTTGAAGAAGAGAAGCCGACTGAAACTGCGGGCAAGGAAGAGAAAAAGGGGAAATGAACAAACAATTTTTAAAAATTGTTCTGTTTTTCAGCATTACGGCGGCTTTTGCGTTGCCGTCTTTTTTTATTTTGGCGGAGATGAGTCCGACCGAGGAAAGGCAAGCCCTGGAAGAGGAATTAAGGCAGTTAGAGGAAGAAATTGCTCAATATAAAACAAACATTACCAAAACAGAGCAAGAGAAAAAATCTTTGGAAAATAAAATATATATTCTGAGAAATACGATAAAAAAATTAGATTTGCAGATTTACCAGAGCAACGTCATTATTAAAGATTTGGGCTTGCAGATTCAAGACACTCAAACTTCGATTCAAAAAACCAGCTTAAAGATTGACGAAACAAAAGACAGGCTAGCGGTTATTTTAAGAGAAGTTTACGAAGAAGACGAACGCCCCCTGATTGAAATCCTGCTGGCCGAAGGGGTTTCCGATTTCTTCGACAATTTAGTGGCTTTGGAATCTTTGAATACTAAGAATCAGGAGGTGTTAAGCCAGATTAAAACTCTTAAATCTTATTTAGAAGCGCAGAGACAGTCTTTGGACGAAGAGAAAGAGAGTCTGGAGAGGCAGGTGGTTATTCAAACTCTGCAAAAACAAGAAAACGAGAAGACGCGGGTAGAGCAAAATTATTTACTGCAGATGACTGAAGCGGAATACCAAAAACAATTAGAAGAGAAAGAAAGCGTAGAAAAAAGAGCCCAAGCGATCAGAGAGAGGATTTTTGAATTGATTGGCGTGCCGGAAGCCCCCACTTTCGGCGAGGCTTTGGAAATCGCCAAAGTGGTTTCTTCATTGACCGGCGTGCGTCCGGCCTTCTTGCTGGCCGTCTTAACTCAAGAGTCCAATATCGGCAGCAATGTCGGGCAGTGTTATCTGAAAGACGCAGCGACCGGAAACGGAGTGAGGGTGAACGGAACACCCATCTCCAAAGTGATGAAGTCGTCTCGGGACGTGCAGCCTTTTCTGCAAATAACGCAAGCCTTGGGGAGAGACCCCTTTAATACGCCTGTTTCCTGTCCGATTCCCAGCGTGGGGGGGTACGGGGGAGCCATGGGTCCGGCTCAATTCATTCCCTCCACCTGGATGATATATAAAGACCGTATCGCCCAATTGAAGGGAAGCGCTGCCGATCCCTGGAACATCAGCGACGCTTTTTTGGCCGCCGCCGTTTATCTTTCTGACGTCGGTGCGACTAAAAAAACGCACGACTATGAGTGGTGTGCGGCCGTTTCCTATTTTTCCGGCAGCTGTTCTTTGAGCAATCAGATACGTTATGAGTTTTACGGCGATTCCGTCATGGCCATCGCCGCCCGATACGAACAAGATATAAAAGAAATTGAGTGAAGGCGGGCTTCAATCAATTTTAGTGAGCGCTTCAATGATGGGGTCTAATTTTCCGGCCATGATGCCTTCTATATTATGGAAGGATTTCTGAATGCGGTGGTCGGTGACTCTGTCTTGAGGGAAGTTGTAAGTCCTGATTTTATCGGCCCGTTCAGCCCTCTTAATCTGGGCTTTTCTTTTTTCTCCCATTTTTTCAACTTGCTCGCTTTTGTTTTTTTCCAAAACCCTGGCTCCCAAAATACTCATGGCGTTTTCTTTGTTCTGCTGCAGATTTCTTTCCGTTTGGGAAGTGACGACGATGCCAGTGGGCAGATGAGTTATTCTGACGGCCGTCATTCTTTTATTGACGTACTGCCCGCCCGGGCCGGAAGATTTGTAAACGTCAACTTTCAAATCTTTTGGGTTGATTTTAATTTCGGTTGCTTTCGGTTTAGGCAGAACGGCAACAGAGGCAGTGGAAGTGTGAACTCGGCCTGCTTTTTCGGTGCGCGGTATTCTCTGGACGCGGTGGACTCCGCCTTCAAACTGCATTTTGGCGAAAACGTTGCCGTTTTTCAATTCAAAAATAATTTCTTTGAACCCGCCAAGTTCTGTCGGATGGGATTCCAGAACTTTCTGCCGCCAGCCCTGCAACTGGGCGTATTTGGAATACATTTGGTAAAGGTCGCCGGCAAAAAGAGCCGCTTCCTCGCCGCCGGTGCCGGCTCTGATTTCGACAATGACTGCCTGAGGTTCGCTGTCGCCGCACTTTAAAAGTTCCTCCAATTCTTTTTCCAAGACTTTCCCCCTTTCTTGCAGCTGCACGGTTTCTGCTTCAGCCAGAGAGATTAATTCTTTGTCTTCCTGGGCCTTGACGATTCCTTTATTCTCTTCAATTTTATTTTTCACCTCTTTAAGTTCTTCCTCTTTGGTGATTATTTTCTCCAGATTTCCTTTTCTTTTAGAAAGCTTCTCAAATTTCTCCCAGTCTGAAATCAGCTCAGGATCGCTGAGCTGCTCTAAGAGTCCGTCGTATTCTTGTTTAACCTGCTTAATGTCGGCCATTTACTTTTTCTTCCTTTTTTTCATTTCTTCCTTTTTGGCGAGCCTCTTCCTGAATTTTTGCACCTGTCCCATAGCGTCAACCATCTTTTCTTTGCCGGTGTAAAAAGGATGGCACTTGGAACAGATTTCAACTTCAATGTATTCTTTGGTCGAGCCAACCGTAAAAGAGTTGCCGCAGGCGCACTGCACTCTGGCATTGGGATAATACTTTGGATGAATGTCTTGTTTCATCGAATTTTTTAATTTATTAAAAAATGAAGATAAAGATGAATCTTTAGATTCATCGACTGCCGATTTTTTATCTTAGCAAATTTTATTAAAAAAAATCAAGGATGGATGACGGTGCCTTGGAAAGGTTTGTCGTTCAAGATGTCGGCTAAGTTGTTCAAATTCGTTCCTTTGGCGACAATTACGGTCATCTTTAATTCTTGAGCGGCCTTGGCGGCAATGGGGTCGAAAGGAACATTCATGCCTGGAGCCCAGGCGGAGCTGATTAATTTTCGATAGTCCTTCCAGCTGATTCCGTTTAGCAGTTTTTTATTTCTGTCATATACATGGGTTATGTTGGAAGCGTTGATGATTTTATCGGCTTTGAAACGGTCGGCCAGAATAACGGCGTCATAATCAGTGGACCAGCCGGGCCGCCAGCCGGAAGCAATGAAAAGATTGTACCTTTCTGCGTCAATCTCTTTGTGAGGGCTGTCCAGTACGACCGGATAAGCCTCTTCTTTGAAAATGGTTCTTAGCAGGTGGGCGTTGAAACGGGTGGCATGAATGCCCAGCCAGTCTTTATCTTCGTCCGACACTTTGGTGATTTTGGTAGCCGCTTCCTGATATTGCCGGGCGACCGCCCCGCCGCCCGCCACAATGATAAACTGGCAGTTCCTTTTGAGAAATTTCAAAATAAATTCCCTAAACTTTTTAAGGAATGCCACCTGGATTTTGCCCGGCACAATAATCGAGCCGCCCAGGGAAATAACAATGGTTTCGGGCTTCTTGATCATCTCTTTCATTTTACCATACTTTTCTTTTTTTTGACAATATGTTATATTAGAACTTGACCCCGTTAGAAGTCTTAGTCAGAAAAAATTTAGATTAAATTTTTTCTGCTTTCTAATAACGGGGGTAAAATTAAACAACCAGGGTCTATCTGAAATTAGTATTATGCTAAATAAGACAGACTTCTAACGGGGTTGATGACTAAAGAAAAATTCAATATCGATACCGAAGAGATGACCCGCCAGGGTCTCCATTTCGGCCACCGAACATCTAAAATCAATCCGAAGATGCAGCCATTTCTTTTTGGGGTCAGAGACACTATCCATATTATTGATGTGGAAAAAACCAAAGAAAAACTGATTGAAGCTTTGGAATTTGTCCAGAAACTTACCGCCGAAGGCAAAACGCTAATGTTAGTAGGGACTAAGGTCCAGATTAAAGACGTGGTTCGGGAAGCGGCTGAAGCCGGCGGTTTTTACTACGTGGTTGAGCGGTGGCTGGGTGGAACTTTCACCAATTTCGGTTCCATTTTCAAAAGGATAGAATACTTTAAGGATTTGGAAAGAAAGAAAACAGCCGGCGAATTGGAAAAATACACCAAGAAAGAGAGAGCCGACATTGACGAAGAATTAAGGGAATTTGAGAGAAAGTTCGGCGGCATCAAGAATCTGACTCGCTTGCCCGACGCCATCTTCGTTTGTGATATGATTAAAGATAAGCTGGCGGTGAAGGAAGCGAGAGCGAAAGGGATTAAAGTAATCGGCATTTGCGACACCAACGCCGATCCCACCTTAGCGGATTTTCCCGTTCCAGCGAGTGACGATGCCATATCTTCGGTCAAGTATATTTTAGACAAAGTGCAGGAAGCGATCAAAGGCGTCAAGAAACCAAAAGCGAAGAGTTGATGAATTAAAATCTCGATGATTGACAAAATCAAACAACTGAGAACAGAAACGGAAGTTTCCATTACCGAGTGCAAGAAAGCTTTAAAAGAAGCTAAGGGCGATTTGGCGCAAGCCAAGGAGATTTTGAAGAAATGGGGTAAAAATTTAGCTCAAAAGAAAGCTGAAAGAGCAACCAGCCAGGGAATTATTGCCAGTTATGTTCATCCCAACAAGAAAGTGGGCGTTATTTTGGAGCTGGGTTGCGAAACCGATTTTGTCGCCAAGAACCAGGACTTCCAAAACTTAGCCCATGAATTATGTTTGCAGATTGCGGCTCTCGGCGAGGAGGAAGCGCTCTTGCTGGAACAGCCCTGGATAAAAGATGAGGCGAAGACCGTTAAGGACTTGATTGATGAAGTTATAGCCAGATTAGGCGAAAACGTCATTGTTAAAAAGTTCGCTCGCTACCAAATATGACCCCGTTAGAAGTCTTAGTCAGAAAAAATTATAGATAATTTTT